>NZ_DAHVSH010000069.1:0-5153 GCF_027324685.1 Haloactinopolyspora sp. | reverse complement strand
GCTGGCGAAGTCGTGTCGCTCGTGCGGGTCGGCCTCGAGGTCGAACAACTGCTCGGCCGGCCCTTCGGGATACCAGATGTACTTGTGCCGTCCGTCGGTGACGGCGAGGTAGTACGGCTGCCCCGGCGGACCGGCGTCGCCACTGGCCACCGCGGTGATCAGGCGATCACGGCCGGGCTCGGTCGCCAGCTGGACGAGGTCCTCGCCGTCGATGTCGTCGGCGGCACTGTCGACGCTGCTGCCAGCCGCGGCGACGAACGTCGGCAGGACGTCGGCCAGCGAGACCGGGGTCGTGACGACCGTGCCCGGCGCCACGCGGGTGTCGCTGACCGGTGGACGCACGATCATCGGTACCCCGGCCGAGGCCTCGTGGAAGAACACCTTGTTCCCGCTGCCGTGGTCACCGAGGAACTCGCCGTGATCGGAGGTGAACACGATCATGGTCCGGTCCAGTTCACCGATGTCCTGCAAGGCGGCGAGCACCCGGCCGAGGTTGTAGTCGATCTGGGTGACCAGGCCGTAGTAGGCCGCCCGCGCGGCGCGGATCGTGGCGTCGTCGAGCAGGTCGAACGATCCCCGGCGGCGTTGCCGGACGAAGGCCGCCGGTGCATCCACGTCGCCGGCCCAGTCTCCGACCACCGGATCCGGGATCGGCGCGTCCTGGTACATCGAGTAGTACGGTTCCGGCGGGTCCAGCGGCGGGTGCGGCTTGGTGTAGGACAGCCACATGAACATCGGCCGAGTCGGGTCACGCCGGTGATGGATGTGGTCGACGGCCTGCTCGGACAGCCACGACGTCAGCGTCTGCGCTTCCGGCACGGTCGCCATGCCCGGGTGCAGCTCGTTCTGCCCCAAGCCGTGGCGCATCGGGAGCACCGACATGCGGCGAGCCTGGCGGTAGTAGTCGTCGGGAAGGATGAGCTCCTCGAACCCATGGTGTGCACGCGGCGGAGTGAAATGCATCTTGCCGATGCCGATCGTCGCGTACCCCAGCTCACCGAGCCGAGCCGGCAACGTCTGGGCGCCGGGCGGCAGGACGTCCTGGCTGGCGCCGTTGTGCGTCATGCCGTGGCGCACCGCCGACTGGCCGGTGAGCACGGTGATGCGTGACGGCACACAGATCGGCGTTGTCGCGTAGGCCGCGTCGAACCGCACGCCTTCATTGGCCAGTTGATCCAGGTGTGGTGTGCGCAGAAACGACGGAGCGGTCGGGCCCAGGGTGTCGCGTCGTTGTTGATCGGTGGTGATCAGCAGCAGATTCGGCCGATCGATGGTTCACACGCCCTCTCTACAAGAACTCAACGGTGCCGTTCTGCCGCGATCGCTCCGCGGCGAAGGCCGCCCAGTGACTCTCCAGGCTCTCCTCGAACGCCGTCGGAGCGGCCTCGACGGTCCGCCCGGCCCGGCGCTCGCGTGTACGTGCGGTGAAGTCGGCCATGAGGCCGGCGTCGCCGCCGCCGTGGCCGCCGATCACTTCGCCGATCTCCTCCACGAAACCGGCACCGGTCTCGACGACGTCGAACGGCTTGCGCTCCACGCCGGGCACACCCGTCACGTTCGGGCGGGTGTCGCGGAACTTGACCACCTCGAGGCGGCCGGCATGCGCGTCGCCGTTGATCTCGCCGTGGCTGCCCATCACCGTGATGGTCCTGGAGTTCTCGCGGGTGAACGCCGACACGACGAGGGAGGCGGTGACGCCGTTGGCGAACCGCAACGACGTCGTCTGATGGTCGACGACGTCGTTGTCCATCCGGTAGACGCAGCGTCCGTAGTCGGTCTCGCGCAGCGCGCGCCGACGCCCCTCCGGGCTCAGGTCGTTGGTGATGATGGCCACCGGCGGCCCCTGCACCTCGGCCAGTTGCTCGACGTAGAAGCGTTCGGCGTTGTAGGGGCAGGTATCGGCCACGGCGCACCCGTCGATGCAGCGCTCGGTCGATCCCGCCGGCGCGTTCTCGCGGCGGAAGTGCCGCAGCGAGCCGAACGACGACACCGCGACGTACGGTGAGTCCACCAGCCAGCGCAGCATGTCGAGGTCGTGGCACGCCTTGGCCAGCAGCATGGGGCTGGACTGATCGGAGCGGTGCCAGTTGCCGCGAACGTAGCTGTGGGCGAAATGCCAGTAGCCGATCCGCTCCAGATGCTGGATTCCCTGCAGCTCGCCGATGTGCCCTTCACCGAGCAGCCGGTGCAACGCCCGGTAGAACGGCGCGTACCGCATCACGTGCGAGACGGTGACCGCGCCGGGACGGTCTTTGGCCACCGCGACGAGCCGGTCGAGCTCGGCCGGCGTCGACGCCATCGGCTTCTCCAGCATGACGTCGTAGCCGAGTTCGAGCGCCCTGGCCGTCGGGTCGACGTGGGTGCGATCCGGCGTGGCCACGATGACGGCGTCCCACGGTCCCGGTTGGGCGAGCGCGGCCTGCCAGTCGGTGAACCGGTACTGCGGTTCGACCGCGTGCGCATCGCCGATCTCGGCACGTCGCTGGGCGTCCGGTTCGGCGATGCCGGTGACCCGCGCGGCGTCGGGATTGTCGAGGCACCACCCGGCATAGGCGTGCCCGCCGCGGCCTCCTGCGCCGAGTACCAGCAGCCGAACCGGTCCGTCGTTGTCGTCGGTCATCGTCACCCTTTCTCGGCCCCCGCGGTGAGGCCCTCGACCAACAGTCGCTCGGCAGCGAAGAACAGCACGACCACCGGAAGCGTCAGCAGGACCGACCCCGCCATCAGCACCGTCGCCGACACGCTGATGTCGTCGAGTTGCGCCAACCCGAGCGACACCGTCCAGTTGTCCCTGCGCTCCAGCAGGAACAGCAGCGCGAACAGGTACTCGTTCCAGGCGATCATGAACACGTAGAGCGACGTCGCGGCGATCGACGGCATCGCCAGCGGCAGCACGATCCGGGTGATCACCTGGGTGCGGTTGCAGCCGTCGACCATGGCCGCGTCCTCCAGTCCCCGTGGGATGGACCGGAAGTAGTTGCGCAGCATGTAGACCGACACCGGCACCGTCGAGGCGAGATAGATGATGACCAGCGCGAACAGTTCGCCGCGCAGACCCATCCTGGAGAACAACACGAACAGCGGAATCGCCATGACGATGCCGGGGAACATGTACACGGCGAAGAACGACGTGTTGATGACGTTCTTCCCGGGGAACCGCAGCCGGGTGGCGGCGTAGGCGCCGAGCACCGAGAAGGCCACCGTCAGCACGACCGTGCCGATCGCCAGCTGCAGCGAATTGCCGAAGAACGACAACAGGCCGTAGCCGCCATCGTCCGGCGAGGCGATCACCTTCTCGTAGGCCGCGAGGTTCAGCTCGTCCAGCGACGGAATGACGTCGAGGGGATCGGACAACACCGTCTGCAGCGGCCGCACCGACAGCAGCAGCATGTACAGCAACGGCACGACACACACGACCAGGACGAACGCCAGCCACAGGATCCTGGCGACGCCGATGACCCGGGTCTCGACCACTTCCCGCGACGCCATCAGACCTCCGCCTCCTGCTTGAGCACCCCGTAGCGGTAGTAGAAGGCGAACGCGGTCACCAGCACGATCGACATCAGCAGGCCGAGCGCGGCCGCACCGCCGACGTCGTTGCGCGAGATCAGGTAGTTGTACACCTGCACCGCGACGACCTCGGTTCCCGCGGACCCGCCAGTGAGCAGGTACACGTCATTGAAGTTCTGGAACGTCCAGATGAAGCGCAGGAGCACGAGCAGTGCGATGACGCCGGACAGCTGCGGCAGGACGACGTAGCGGAACCGCTGCAGCGGGGTCGCGCCGTCAACCCGGGCCGCCTCCTCCAAGTCGCGCGGCAGGCCCTGCAAACGGGCCAGGATGAACAGGAACGCCAGCGGGAACGTCTTCCACGCCTCGAACACGATCACCGTCAGCAGCGCGATCGGCACGTCCATGCCGACGCCGAGCAGCTCCACTCGGTGGTAACGCTCGGACAGGAACCCGATCGGCTCGTCCCACCCCAGCACGTCGGTGCCGAACACGTTCACCGGGCCGAACTGCGGGTTCAGCAGAGTCCGCCACACCAGCGCGGCGGAGACCACCGGGATGACGTAGGGCACCAGGACGAACGCACGCACGATCATCCGGCCGGGGAACCGCTGGCGAAGCGCCAGCGCCGTCAACAGCCCGGCGCCGACCGACAGCAACGTCCCGCCGATGCTGTAGATGAGCGTGGTGCGCGTCATCTCCCACAGGTCGGGACTGCCCAGCACGGTGCGGAAGTTCTGCAGCGTCAGCGTGATGTCGAAGACGTTCTGCAGATCGATGAGCCGCAGCCGCTGGAACGACATCACCACCGTCCAGATGAACGGCAGCACGACCACCAGCAGCACGATCAACAGGGTCGGGCTGACCAGCGTCAGCCCGGCCACCGCCTCGCGCGCTCGCAACGTGGTCGCCGACCAGCGCCTGCGCTTGCGCGGTTCGCCCGGCCGCTGCCCCGGCGGCGCGCCGTGCGCCGCGTCCGCTGCGCCCGAGTCGCCGGTTCCGGCTGCGTCCCGGGCCTGCGCTTCTTGCCGCCCCATCAGCGCAGGTCAGCCGATCTCCGTGGCCAGCTGCTCAGCGCTCTCGGCCATCCGGGTGGCGGCCTCGGCGGGCGTGATCGACCCGTCCAGCGCCTCACGCAGGATGTTCGTCAGCTCGAGGTCGCCGTACATCGCGGTGACGAGCGCGCCCTGCCCCTGGCTGAAGCCCCAGCGCTCGAACTGCGTCGCGCCGCTGGCGATGGTCTCGACGGCCTCGTCCCCGTACAGCTCGCCCACGCTGAGCGTGTTGTCGCCCGAGCCCACCGGCAGCTCTTTCCAGCCGTCGACGTAGGTGGTGTCACCGGGCTCGGGGCCGTTGCGCATCGGGAAGCGGCCCTCGGGCGAGATCGACAGGAAGTCCGTGTAGCCGTCGCTGAGCAGGTACGTCACCAGTTCCTTCGCCGACTCGGTGTCCGCGGAGCTGGTGATGCCGAGGTTGACGGTCAGCCCGAACTGCGTGGGCTGGTCACCGGAGGGCCCGCTGAACAGCGGCAGGATCGTCGTGCGATCCACCAGCCACTGCTGATCTTCCTTGCACTGCTCGCAGGTCAGCGGCGTGTCCGGGAAGAGCCCGGCGAGCTCGTCGAGCAGGTGCGGCGACCACGA
>NZ_DAHVSH010000046.1:0-12943 GCF_027324685.1 Haloactinopolyspora sp. | reverse complement strand
CCGCTGACACGCCCCCACCACCTCACCCAACTCCACATCACCCACCCCCGACAACGACACGCCAGACGGGAAACCAGACCCGGTCACAGTCGCCGTCGCAGCGGTGGTGAGGCGCTCCAGCGCGTCGGCCAGGTCGGCGCCCGGTGTCACCCCGGCCACCGTCGGATACCGCCGACCCCGCCCGTCAGCGACCATCACCACCGGCACACCCTCATCAGGCACCACCAGCCACGACCCACCATCAACCGCGGAGACCAGGTCCCGCCACACCCCCGGATCAACCCCATCACCCACGTCGTCGACCTCGTGGTCGGGCAGGCCCACCGCGGCATCATCATCCGGGCACCAGGCCGCGTCCCGCGCAGCCAAATAGTCAGGAACAGCCGGGACAACCTCCGGACCAGGCAGACACCCACCCGGCCCGTCGTCTTGATCATCCCAACTGTCGAACATGCCCACACGCTACCAGACACATGTTCGAATCACTACCGTCAAGCTGCAACCACGCCATCACAAAACGATCACAAACCCAACGCCACCAGCACAACGAACCACACACTCGGGGATCCCGAACACACGCATCTCGGCTTGACCACGATTCTCGAGCGGGACTACGACGAGGCGATCAGCCTCTAGGTCGACGTGCTCGGCTTCGAGCTGATCGAAGACAGGTCGCTGGGTGGGCGGAAGCGGTGGGTTGTCGTCGCGCCCGGGGGATCAAGCGCCGTCTTGCTGGCCCGAGCGAGTGACGACGAGCAGCGCGCCCGCGTGGGAGATCAGGCCGGAGGCCGAGTGGCGATGCTTCTGTACACCGCAGACTTCGACACGGGATATGCGCGGCGGGCTTGGTCTTCGGCCGATGATGGGTTGATTTCGGGCGTCATAGCGCCCGAAATCAACCCACCATCAACCTGCTGTCAGCCCGAGATCAACCCGCCACAGCGTTCTACTCCGGCAAGCCGTTGCGAGCGATCACGTCGCGGTACCAGTACGCGGAGTCCTTCCACGTGCGCTGCAGGGTGTCGTAGTCGACCCGGATGAGCCCGAAACGACGGTCGTACCCGAACGACCACTCGAAGTTGTCGAGCAACGACCACGCGAAATAGCCGCGGACGTCCACGCCGGCCTCGATGGCCGCCCGCACGGCAGCGATGTGATCGTGCAGGTAGTCGATGCGCTGCTGGTCATGAATCGCGCCGTCTGGCGACACGACATCGTCGAAGGCCGCACCGTTCTCAGTGATCATCAACGGCTGGTCGGGGTAGGTCCGGTGCAGCCCGATCAGCAGTTCCGTCATGCCGCTCGGGTCGATGTTCCAGCCCATTGCCGTATACGGCCCCTCGGGCCGGACGAACTCGACGTCGTCCGCGCCCACCCACGGCGAACCGGCTCCGTCGCCGTGCCCGTCGGCCTGCGAACGCTGTCCGCTGCCGCTCCATCGGCGCGCCAGCCCGGAGGAATAGTAGTTGACGCCGAGGATCTCCATCGGGATCTTCGCGATCGCGGTGTCGCCGTCGGCGACGAACGACCAATCGGTGACGTGGGCGGTGTCGGCGAGCAGGTCGTCGGGGTAGGCGCCGTCGAGCATCGGCCCGAGAAAGGCCCGGTTTGCCAGCGCATCGGTCTTGCGCACGGCGTCGAGATCGGCTTCGTTGGAGGGATCGACAGGCCGTGTGACGTGCAGGTTCAGCGTCACCGACACGCGCGCGTCGGGCAGTACCGAGCGGATGGCCCGGCCGCCCAGCCCGTGCGCCAGATTCAGGTGGTGGACCGCTGCCAGCGCGGCGGCAGGTTCGGTCCGTCCCGGCGCGTGCACGCCGGAGGCGTAGCCCAGATACGCGGTGCACCACGGCTCGTTCAGTGTCGTCCACGTGTGCACGCGATCGCCGAATTCGCGCGCCATGTGCTCGGCGTACTCGGCGAAGCGGTAGGCGGTGTCGCGCGCCGGCCAGCCGCCCGAGTCCTCGAGGTCTTGCGGCAGATCCCAGTGGTAGAGCGTGACGACCGGGTCCACGCCGCGCTCGAGGAGCCCGTCGATCAGCCTGGAGTAGAAGTCGAGGCCTTCCTGGTTCAACGGCCCCCGCCCGGAGGGCTGGACGCGCGGCCAGGCGATCGAGAACCGGTACGCCGACAACCCGAGGTCGGCGATGTGCCCGAGGTCTTCACGCCACCGCCGGTAGTGGTCGTCGGCGACGTCGCCGGTGTCGCCGTTGAGGGTGCGACCGGGCGTGTGGGAGAAGGTGTCCCAGATCGATGGCCCGCGGCCGCCTTCCTTGGCCGACCCCTCGATCTGGTACGCGGCTGTGGCCGATCCCCACACGAACCCCTTGGGGAAGGTGCCTGCGTTGCCGGTGCTCAAAATGGACTCCTCGATCGCTGGGGCGGCTCAGGCAAAGTATGCCGGGTTTCAGCATGCCTGACGGTACCGGTGCCTGCGCTGCCCAGGCGCCTCGATCTATCCTGCGAACATGGGCGACGTCATCGGGTCACGTCCGCAATGGATGCGTGGATCGGCCGGCGACGTGCTACTCGCGGTCGTCGTCGGGGTGGTCGTCATCGCCACGACCGTGGTGCAGTGGCATCCCGAGGTCGCATGGCGATCAGTGCCGGTATGGGGCTGGGTGCTCATGCTGACCGGTTCGGCCGCGCTGGCGCTACGGCGGCGGTTTCCCGTGCCGGTCGCCGTGGTCGCGCTGGTCACCACATCGTTGTACTACCCGTTCATGACCGCCGACGGCGCCCTCCTGTTGGTCCTGATCGTCGCCTTGTACACACTCGCGGCCGAGGGCCGGCTCGCCGTAGCGGTGGTGATCAGTGCCCTGGCCGTGATCGGCTCGGCCTACGGCGAATACGGCAGCGGAGAATCGCCGATCGGCGACGCGGCGTTGTTTCTGCTGGTGGGTTGGCTCGTGGCGGCGGTCGCGAGCGGGGCGGTGAGCCACAACCGACAGGCTTACCTCCGGGAGGAGCTGCGCCGGCATGCCACCGAAGAGCGGCTGCGCATCGCGCGCGAGCTGCACGACGCCCTCGGGCACAACATTTCGTTGATCAACGTCCAGGCCGGCGCTGCGCTGCACCGGCTGAACCGCGATCCTGAGGTGGCCGAAGGAGCACTGAGCGCCATCAAGGAGTCCAGCCGCGAGGCACTGCAAGAGCTGCGCAACACGCTCGGGGTCCTGCGCCAGGTCGACGAGGAAGCGCCGACCCTGCCTCCGCCCAGCCTGAACCGCCTGACGGAATTGACGCGCCGGTCCGAGGCCGCCGGGCTGACCGTCGACGTCCACACCTCCGGCGATCGCGGCCACCTCGCGCCGTCGGTGGACGTGGCCGCGTACCGGATCGTGCAGGAGGCGCTCACCAACGTGACTCGCCACGCCGGAGCCAGCAAGGTCGTCGTGCGGGTGGGCTACGGCCGAGACGACGTGACGGTGGAGATCGAGGACGACGGGCGCGGCGGACCGGCGCCGGCCGGCAACGGCATCCGTGGGATGGTGGAGCGCGCGCGGGTCGTCGGCGGTGACCTCGAGGTCGGTGAACGTCCCGGCGGCGGGCTGCGCGTCAGCGCCCGGCTACCCCGCGAGGAGACACGATGATCCGCGTCGTCTTGGCCGACGACCAGCGGCTGGTCCGCGCCGGGTTCCGCTCCATCCTCGACGGCGAGGACGACATCGAGGTCGTCGGGGAGGCCGCCGACGGGGTCGAGGCGCTCAGGCTCGTCGCAGAGCTTCGCCCGGACGTCGTCCTGATGGACATCAGGATGCCGGAGACCGACGGCCTGGAGGCCACCCGGCAACTGGTGAGCGATCGCGGGCTCGACGGGGTGCGGGTGGTGATCCTCACGACGTTCGACCTGGACGAGTACGTGTACGGAGCGCTGCAGGCCGGCGCGAGCGGGTTCCTGGTCAAGGACACCGAACCGACGGAACTCATCCACGCCGTGCGGGTGGTGGCCAGGGGCGACGCGCTGATCTCGCCGTCGATCACCCGGCGGTTGATCGCCGAGATCGCGGGACGCAAACGGGCCACATCGTCGCATCGGCGGCTGGACGCACTGACCGAACGGGAGCGAGAAGTCCTGGTGCTGGTCGCCAACGGGTTGTCCAACGACGAGATCGCCGAGCGGCTCGTGCTGAGCCCGGCGACGTCGAAGACGCATGTCAGCCGCATCATGACGAAGCTCGACGTGCGCGACCGCGCGCAGCTGGTCGTCCTGGCCTACGAGTCCGGTCTGGTCACGCCCGGCTGGGCGAACTGACCCGGGTCGACGGGCAGCTGCAACCCCGGGTGTCAGGGATGTCCCCGACGACCGCAACTGGGGGAGTACGCCAAGTGTCCGCTCCAGCCTGACGCGCGACGACACCCGCAACGCCGATCCTGAACACCGACGACAACTCGACGTGTTCAGGAGGTTGACCATCATGGCATCCACAGCGCCTGTGAGCGCTAGTCGGCTGGAACGGCTGGCCGGCTGGTCGCAGCGGCATCACTGGTTGGCGATCGGGCTGTGGATCGTCACGCTGATCAGCATCACCGCGGTGTCACAGGCCGTCGGAGACGACTACCACGACGAGCATTCGCTGCCCGGCACCCAATCGCAACAGTTGACCGACACGCTGGAGCAAGCCGCCCCGCAGCAGGCCGGCGACACCATCCAGGTCGTCATGCACGACGAAGACGGGCTGGCCGCCGGCGGGAATCGAGACCGCATCGAGGCCATGCTCGCCGACCTGGCGGGCCTGCCGCCGGTGAACGCTGTGACGTCGCCGTTCGAAGCCGAAGGCGCGATCTCACCGGACGGAACGATCGGCTACGCGACGCTCGCGTTGAACGGCGCCAGCACCGACGTGCCGCGCGAAGACGTCCAGGACCTCATCGAGACCGCCCAGGCGGTTTCGGGCGACGGGCTGGAGGTGGAGCTCGGCGGCGACGCGGTGCGTGGCGCGGAGGAGTCCGAAGGCGGCGCCGCCGAGGGCGCCGGGATGCTGGCCGCGCTGGTGATCCTGGTGTTCATGTTCGGCTCGTTGCTGGCGGCGAGCCTTCCGCTGATCACGGCGTTGTTCGCGGTGGGCAGCACTCTGGGCGTGATCGTCCTGGTGTCGAACGCGGTGACCGTGGCCACCTACACGCCGCCGCTGATGATGCTCGTCGGCATCGGTGTGGGCATCGACTATGCGTTGCTGATCTTCGCCCGGTACCGCGGCGAGCTGCTCGCCGGTGCGGACCGGCAGCAGGCGGCCCGCAAGGCCCTGGACACCGCCGGGCGCTCGGTGATCTTCGCCGGCGTGACGGTCATCATCGCGCTGCTCGGCCTGTTCGCGCTCGGGCTCGGCTCGCTGCAGGGGGTCGCGCTCGCGGTCGCGTTGACCGTGCTGGTCACGATGGTCGCGTCGCTGACGCTGCTGCCGTCGTTGCTGACCGTGTTCGGCCGGCGGATCGAGCGGCGCGTGGTCAAGCACGCCGAACGGTCGAAGCGTGAGCCGGGGCAGCGCTGGCGGCGGTTGTCCGACGTGGTCGGACGGCGCCCGCTGGCTCCGTTGACCGTCGCGATCGCCCTGTTGCTTGCCCTGGCCGCTCCGGCGCTGAACATGCGGCTGGGGTTCGCCGACGCCGGCAACGAGGCCGAGTCGGCCACCAGCCGGCGAGCCTACGACCTGCTGGCCGAGGGCTTCGGACCCGGCTTCAACGGCCCGCTGATCGTGCTGGCCGAAGCCGGCGACACCACCGAAGTCGACAGTGCCGCAGCCGAGCTCCATGACGCGCTGCAGGCGACTCCCGGGGTGGCCGACACCACGCCGCCGCAATCGATCCCGGATTCCGATCTGGCCATCGTCATGGCGTTCCCCGAGACGGCGCCGCAGGACGCCGCGACCAGCGACCTGGTCGAGCAGCTGCGCGGCGAGGTGCTCCCGCAGTTGTCCGACCAGACCGGCGCGACCTACCTC
Organism: Haloactinopolyspora sp.; assembly: GCF_027324685.1. Taxonomy (NCBI): domain Bacteria; kingdom Bacillati; phylum Actinomycetota; class Actinomycetes; order Jiangellales; family Jiangellaceae; genus Haloactinopolyspora; species Haloactinopolyspora sp. Next base: position 7,001 of record NZ_DAHVSH010000046.1, on the reverse strand, counting down.
GTGGGCGGCTCCACTGCGGCAGCCGAGGACTTCGCCGACGCGGTGAGCGACCGGCTGCCGGTCTTTCTCGTCGTGGTCGTGGGGCTGTCGTCGCTGCTGCTGATGGCCGTGTTCCGCTCGGTGTGGATACCGCTCAAGGCCGCCGTGCTGAACCTGCTGAGCATCGGTGCGTCGCTGGGCGTCGTGACTCTGGTGTTCGGCGAGGGACTGTTCGGCGTGCCAGCGGGCCCGGTGGAGGCGTTCGTCCCGGTGATGATCTTCGCGATCGTGTTCGGGCTGTCGATGGACTACGAGGTCTTCCTGGTGTCGCGGATGCACGAGGAGTGGCGCCGCTCCGGCAACGCCGTACGCGCGGTCCGCGAGGGCCTGGCGACCACCGGCGGGGTGATCACGGCGGCGGCAGCCATCATGATCGTGGTGTTCGGTGCGTTCATCCTCAGCCCGGATCGGATGCTGCAGCAGTTCGGCCTGGGCTTGGCCGTCGCGGTCTTCCTCGACGCGGTCGTCATCAGGTGCCTGATCGTGCCGGCCTTCATGCGCCTGCTGGGGGAGCGGGCCTGGTGGTTGCCTCGCTGGCTCGACCGGGTGCTGCCGGTGATCCCGCTGGAGCGGGAGGACCTCGCCACCGCAGCGATCGAGCCCGCGCGCGCCGAGACGGGCCGGCGATGAGCGGCGAGACCCGTCCGGCCACGTCCTGGCGGCTCGTCGCGCTGATCATCGGGTGCGTGCTTCTCGTCAACGTCGGCGGGGCGCTGCTCTTCGACCGCGACGAGGGCCTCGGCGCCGACGAGGCCCTCGTCGCCCTGATCGGGGTCATGCTCGCCGTGGCCGTCGAGTACGGCGTCTTCCGGCGGACTCGATGATCTGGGCGGCTGGGCCAGCGGATCTCGGCTACTCGTTCCACCCGGACGCGCGCGAGCGCGCTCAGACCAGCCCGGCGTCGTGAACCAGTAGCGCCAACTGAACCCGGTTGTTGAGGTCGAGTCGAGCGAGCACCCGCGACACGTGCGCCTTGACGGTGGCCACGCTCATGAACAGTTCGGCACCGATCTCGGCGTTGGACTTGCCCTGCCCGATGGCGACGGCCACCTCGCGCTCCCGGTCGGTCAGCGCGGCCAGCTGTTGTTCGGCCTGCGTGCGTCGGTGGTCGGCGCCATCGGAGACGTGAGCGATCAATTGCCGGGTCACCGACGGCGACAGGATCGGCTCGCCGGCTGCGGCGCGTCGCACGGCGTCGACGATCTCCGCCGGGGGCGTGTCTTTGAGCAGAAACCCGGTGGCGCCTGCACGCAGCGCCCGCAACACGTGGTCGTCGGTGTCGAATGTCGTCAGCACGACCACGTCGGGCGGGTCCGGGCGGCGGCGTAACGCCTCGGTGGCCGCGAGGCCGTCGATCTTGGGCATCCGGATGTCCATCAGGACCACGTCGGGCTTCGCGCTGTCGACCAGCGCGGGAACGTCGGCGCCGTCGGCGGCTTCGCCGACGATCGAGATGTCGGGAGCTCCCGCGAGCATCATCGACAACCCGGTGCGGACCAACGCGTCGTCGTCGACGATGAGCACGGCGATAGCGGATCCGCTGTCAGGTGTCGCGCCGGTCATGCCGGCCACGGTAACCAAGCATGCAGGCGGAAGTCGCCGTCGGGTGTCGGGCCGTAGTCCAACCGGCCACCGCTGAGCCCGACCCGCTCGCGCAGGCCCACCAAACCCGTGCCGGCGCCCGGGATCTCGTCGTGGAGCCAGCCCGCGACCGGCGCGCGGTTGATGACGTCGATGTCCAGGCCGTCGCCGGGTCCGCCCTGCATCGTGACCCGAACACCGACACCGTCGGCGTGCTTGCGCACGTTCGTCAGACCCTCTTGGACGACGCGGTAGGCGCAGCGAGCGACCGCCGGCGGGGGCTGGGCGTGGTCTGCGCGCTGATCGACGAGCGTGACGCGCATCCCGGCCTGCTGCGACTCGGAAACCAGTCCGTCGATGTCGTCGAGAGTCGGCTGTGGGCGATCCGGGTCGTCGTCGCTCGGTGCACGCAGCACGCCGATCACCTCACGCAGATCCTGTAGCGCCTGGTGGGCGCTGGCTCGGATCACCGACGCCGCGCGTGCGACGTCCTCGGCCGGCATGTCCGGGCGGTAATCCAGCGCCCCGGCGTGCACGCTGAGCAGCGACAGCCGGTGCGCCAGCACGTCGTGCATCTCGCGCGCGATGCGTTCGCGCTCCAGATGGCGGGCCCGGTCCTCGCGCAACGTGGCCTCGGACTCGGCCTGGCGTGCTCGCTCGCGCAGCGACAACACCAGTTGCCGCCGGGCCCGGACGAACATCCCCCACGACGTCACAGCCGCCACGAGCAGGATCGTGAGCACCGCGGACATCCGCCACGACGTGGTCGGGTCGGGATAGACGACGTAGAACGTCAACCCGCAAGCCGCATGGAATGCGGCGACGGCCGCCGAGATCGCGATGCGGCGATGCACGGCGACGGTGAACACGGCGATCAGCGAGGCGCCGGCGATGGACGACACGACGATCGAGAGCAGAGACGTCGCGATCGCCATCTCGACCGGCCAACGACGTCGCCACCACAGTGCGACCCAGCCCAGCGCGCCGACGATCAAGTCGAGCATGGCCACGACTTCGGGTGGCTCGTTCTGCATCGCGTTGTCGTAGGCGGCCAGCCCGATGCCCACGGCCAGCACGAAGCATCCGACGTCGACGATCCAGTCGCGAGCCGACCGGCGCGAGCGGCCGGATGGCACCGCGGCGTCGTCGTCGCGCAGGATGCCGGGCAGCAGCGCATGCAGTTCGAGACCGCCGGCACCATCGGTACGCTGCGGGGTCGATGTCACGGCTCTTACCGTACGAGCCCAACGGCGTACCTCGGTAGCGACTTCGGTCGAGTGAGGCTTCGACCGAAGTCGCCGCATGGTCGCCTTCCGGCCGATGCCGTGACCATGCGTGCAGCGCGACGATCATCAGCATGATCACAGTCGAACACCTGACCAAACGCTACGGGGCGTTCACCGCGGTGAACGACGTGTCGTTCCAATGCGAGCCCGGTACCGTCACCGGCTTCCTCGGGCCGAACGGCGCAGGCAAGTCCACCACCATGCGGATGATCTGCTCGCTGACTCCGCCGACGTCCGGTACCGCCACCATCGACGGCGTCGCCTACCGAGACCTGGCCAACCCGGGCCGCCACGTCGGGGTGCTGCTCGACGCCTCGGCCCAGCACGCCGGTCGCACCGGCCGGGAGATTCTCGCGGTGTCCGCGATGGCCCTGGGCGTCGATTCGCGCCGGGTCGACGAGCTGCTCGAACTCGTCGGCCTGTCCGGTGCGGCGGCGAAACGTCGCGTCAAGAACTACTCGCTCGGGATGCGCCAGCGCCTTGGGATCGCTCACGCGCTGCTCGGCGATCCCAGCGTGTTGATACTCGACGAGCCGGCCAACGGGCTGGACCCCGAGGGCATCTACTGGATGCGCGGCCTGCTGCGTGACTTCGCCGACCGTGGCGGCACCGTCATGCTCTCGTCGCACCTGTTGCGTGAGGTGGAGGCGGTGGCCGACCACCTCGTGGTCATCGGCCAAGGCCGCATCGCCGCCGACGACGCCAAGGACGCCCTGCTCACCGGCGGCGGCCTCGTCGTCCGGGCGCTCGATCCGCCGGCCCTTGGCGAGGTGCTGACCCGCGCCGGCATCAGCCATCGCGCGGGAGACGACGCCACGTTCGCCGTGGACGCGCCGGCCGAGACGGTCGGCCGGCTGGCCGCGCAGGCCGGTGTCGCGCTCCTCGAACTGCGCCCGGCCGATTCCGGCGGACTCGAAGAACTGTTCCTACGCCTGACGACCGTGGGCGATGCGACGACGGAGGTTGTGTGATGACCGCGACACTATGGCGCCTCAGCGGTGTCGAGACGCGCAAGATGATCGACACGCGAGCGGGGGTGTGGTTACTGGGCCTCATCGCGCTGATCGGCGCGGGCTTGGCGGCGGTGCTGATGGTCGTCGGTGATCCCGGCGAGCAGACCATGTCCGAGTACTTCACCTTCGCCCAGCTCGGCGTGGCGGTGCTCCTGCCGATTCTCGGCATTCTCATCGTGACCAGCGAGTGGTCGCAGCGCACCGCGTTGACGACTTTCGCCCTCCAACCCCGCCGAGGGTGGGTGATCGCGGCCAAGGCGGCGGCGTCGGTCGTCCTCGTGGTGGTGACCACCGCGGCGATGCTGGGCCTGGCGGCGCTGGCGAACCTGATCACTCCGCTGGTCACCGACGCGCCGGGGAGCTTCTCCGTCGAGGCTGGGCTGATCGGTCGGACCATCGTGTTCCAGCTGGCCGGTGTGCTGGTCGGCTTCGCGTTCGGGTTGGCTCTGCTCAGCTCCCCGCTGGCGATCGTGTTGTACTTCGTCCTGCCCACGGTGTGGACCGTTCTGGGGTCGGTCATCTCGGCGTTGGACTCCGTGGCGCCGTGGCTGGACTTCTCCATGACCACGGCCCCGTTGCTCGAGGGCAGCTTGGACGGCGAACAGTGGGCGCAGGTGGGGACCTCGATGGCGGTGTGGTTCGTGCTTCCGCTGGTCCTGGGGGTCATCCGGGTGCTGCGCGCCGAGATCAAATGACCGTCGTCGGCCGCTCGTGGTGGGAGACGGCCTTGGTCTGGGTCGGCTTTCCCGTTCTCGGTGCGTTCGCCGGTCGGCTCGCGCGGCCGGTCGCGGAATGGGCGCTCGGGCTGTCATGGGTGCCCTTCCAGGGCCCGCTCCTCTTGATCGAGTCGCTCCCGGAGCCGCAGGCGACCTACGTCTTGACGGCGGGGTCGTCCTGGGCGTCATGGTGGCGCTGACGGCTGAAGGAGAAGTCTTGCGCGTTGCGGTGGACGACCGGGCGATACGGCTTCGCCTGGACGAGCAGACCCACGAGATCGCCGGACCCGACATCGGCGCGATCTTCCTCGACGGCAAGGACCTCGTCGTGCTGGGAGTCTCGACCGAGGAGCTCGTCCGGCTGCCCAACGACCGCGACCGCACCCGCTTGGCCGAAGCTTTCTCCGCGCATGGGTACCCGTGGCGGCCTGACGGTGACCCGCACAGTGGCGAATACCGGCGCTGGGTCGACGAAACTCCGGACCTTCCCGGCCCGGTCAACGCGGTGTTCAAGGCACGGGAACGAGCACTCGGCAAGGGTGACAGCGACGACGCTGCCGCGCTGCGCGCCGAGCTGGCCAAGCTCGGATTCGTGGTCCGCGACGAGGGGAGCTACCAGTACTGGCGGCGCGTGCCAGGATGGGCGCATGACTGAGCCGACGTCCACACCGTCCCCGGAGCGATCTCCCGACCGCGAAGTCGTCGACCTGTGCCGTGACCTGCTGCGCATCGACACCTCGAACTTCGGCGACGACAGTGGCCCGGGTGAGCGGCCCGCAGCGGAGTACGTCGCCGAGAAGTTGACCGAGGTGGGCCTGGAAACAACCGTGTTCGAATCCGCTCCCGGGCGCACCAGTGTGGTGGCGCGCATGGACGGCGCGGATCCGTCGCGCTCTGATGCGCTGTTGATCCACGGGCACCTCGACGTCGTCCCGGCCGACGCCGCGGAATGGACGCACGATCCGTTCTCCGGAGAGATCGTCGACGGCTGCCTGTGGGGCCGGGGCGCGGTGGACATGAAGGACATGGACGCGATGATCCTGTCCGTCGTCCGCGATCGGCTGCGCACCGGTCGGCGCCCGGCCCGGCCGCTGATCCTGGCCTTCCTCGCTGACGAGGAAGCCGGGGGAGTGCTGGGCGCGCACTGGGCCGTCGACCATCACGCGGAGTTGTTCGAAGGCGCGACGGAGGCGATCAGCGAAGTCGGAGGGTTCAGCCTCACTGTCCGCGACGACCTGCGCCTCTACCTGATCGAGACCGCGCAGAAGGGCATCGACTGGATGCGCCTGACCGTCGACGGTCGGGCCGGGCACGGGTCGATGGTCAGCTCCGGTAACGCCGTGACCGAACTGGCCGAGGCCGTGGCGCGGCTGGGCCGGTACGAATGGCCGGTGCGCGTCAACCCGACCGTGCAGGCCTTTCTCGATGCGGCAGGGGAGGCGTTCGGGGTCACCCTCGATCCCGACGACCCGGAGCAACTGCTCAAGACCCTCGGGTCGGTGGGACGGATCATCGCGGCGACGGTGCGCAACACGACGAACCCGACCATGCTCAAGGCCGGCTACAAGCACAACGTCATTCCCGGCCGGGCCGAGGCGTTCATCGACGGGCGGTTCCTGCCGGGGTACGAGGAGGAGTTCGCGGCCACGCTGGACGAGATTCTCGGTCCCAACGTCAAGCGCGAATCCCTCGTTCACGACATTGCCGTACAAACGGAATTCAGCGGCTCCCTCGTCGACGCGATGACCGCTGCGTTGCTGAGCGAGGATCCGGGGGCGCAGACGGTGCCGTACTGCCTGTCCGGGGGCACCGATGCGAAGTCGTTCAGCACACTGGGCATTCGCAACTTCGGGTTCGCGCCGTTGCGGTTGCCGCCGGAGCTCGACTTCGCCGGCATGTTCCACGGGGTCGACGAGCGGGTCCCGGTCGAAAGTCTGCGCTTCGGAGCGCGCGTGCTCGACACGTTCTTGGATCTTGCCTGACGTCAATCGCCTTGACAGTAAGTCGTGTACGGTATGCCGCGCGGGCACGCTGAAACATGTTTTTCATGGAGAAGCTGAATGAAGTTCTCTGGACAATGGGGGCGCCGAGCGCTGTCCGGAATCGCTGCTGGGGCCACGGGGCTCCTGCTCGCGGGTCTGGGATCAGTGTCGGCCATGGCACAAGACGATGGCGTAGTTCTCGACGTGAACACCGACGCGCAGGTTGTCGGCGCACCCGGTGACGTCGTGGAGATTTCCGGCACGGTGAACCACACCGGGACCGAGGACATGGTCGGTGGCACGGTGGATTTCGAGGTGCCGGAGGGCGCTGAGATCATCGGTGTGGCCGGTCAGGAGCTCGAGGAAGGTACTGAGCGTCCGGCC
>NZ_DAHVSH010000033.1:0-5615 GCF_027324685.1 Haloactinopolyspora sp. | reverse complement strand
CGCCACGCGCCGTGACCACCGCGCCCCGTCCGCGGCGCAACTCGACCACGCCCTCATCGCGGAGCTGCTGGTAGCCCCGCAACACGGTGTGCACGTTGACACTCAGCGAATCGGCCAGATCGCGTGCGCCCGGCAGGCGTTCACCAGCGGTGATCTCTCCCCGCGCCACCGCGCCGCGCACAGCGGAGGCCAGTTGAGCGAACAGCGGCTCGGCGGAGGCGGGGTCCAGCCGGATCAACATGCCACTGAGTCTATTGTTCTATTGAAACTAGAACAAGTCGGGACACGGTCGGCTGCGGTACGGTCGAGTGCGTGCCGGAACTCGAACGCCTCAGCCCGCCCATCGCCAAGCGCGTCGCCACCAGCCGAAACGTCCACGGCGACACCGTCGTCGACCACTACGCCTGGCTGAAAGACCGCGACGACCCGGACACCATCGCCTACCTCGAAGCCGAGAACGCGCACACCGAGGCGGCGCTGGCCCACACCAAGGAGCTTCAGGACACGATCTTCGACGAGATCAAGTCCCGCACGCTCGAGACCGACCTGTCCGTCCCCACCCGTCACGGCTCCTGGTGGTACTACACGCGCACCACCGAAGGGCAGCAGTACGCGGTGCACTGCCGGTCGCGCACCGAGCCGCAGCTTCCGGACGACCCGACTCAGCCGCTGCCCGCACCGGATGACGAACAGGTACTTCTCGACGAGAACGAACTCGCCGGCGACTCCCCGTACTTCGCCCTCGGCGCCTTCGACGTCAGCCCGGACGGCCGGCTGCTCGCGTACTCCACCGACCACGACGGCGACGAGACCTACACCATGTGGTTCAAGGATCTCCAGACCGGCGAACAACTGCCCGACTCGATTCCGGGCACGTACTACAGCACCGCGTGGTCCGCCGACGCCTCGGCGCTGTTCTACACCACCGTCGACGCCGCCATGCGCCCGTACCGCGTGTGGCGGCACGTCCTGGGCACCGAGGTCGAGTCGGACGTCATCGTGCACGAGGAGACCGACGAGCGGTTCTTCGCCGGTGTCGGGTTGACGCGCAGCGAGCAGTACATCGTCATCGGGGTCGGCAGCATGGTCACCAGCGAGGTCCGGGTGCTACCGGCGACCGAGCCGCTGGGCGAGTTCACCGTGATCGAGCCCCGCCGCCAGGGGGTCGAGTACTCCCTCGACCATGCCGGCGACACCTTCTACATCGTGCACAACGACGACGCCGAGGACTTCGAGCTGGTGGCAGCGCCGGTCACCGCGCCTGGCCGGGCGAACTGGCGGCCCGTCCTCGCCCACCGGGCCGGAACACGCATCACCGGCGTCGACGCCTTCGCGACGCACCTCGTGGTGTCCATGCGCCACCAGGGGCGTACGGAACTGCAGGTCCTGCCGCTGCCCGAAGGCACCGACGGCGCTGCCGACGTGCGCTCCGCGAGGTTCATCGAGGTTCCCGAAGAGGTCCGGACCGTCCACCCCGGGACGAACCCGGAGTTCGACACGTCGGTGTTCCGTCTCGGCTACACCTCGTTGACCACGCCGAGCTCGGTCTACGACTACGACATCGGCTCCGGTGAGCTGCGGCTGCGCAAGCGCAAGCCGGTCCTGGGCGAGTTCGATCCGAACGACTACGAGGCGGTGCGGGAGTGGGCGAGCGCCGCCGACGGCACCCGCATACCCATCTCACTCGTACGTCGCCGCGACACGCCCCGCGACGGCAGCGCGCCGTGCGTGCTCTACGGCTACGGCTCGTACGAGGCGTCGATGGACCCGTGGTTCTCCATTCCGCGGCTCAGCCTGCTCGACCGCGGGTTCGTGTTCGCCATCGCCCACGTGCGCGGCGGCGGCGAGCTGGGACGCCGGTGGTACGAGGACGGCAAACTGCTGGCCAAGAAGAACACGTTCACCGACTTCATCGCCTGTGCCGAACACCTGGTGAAGGCGGGCTGGACCTCGTCGGACCGGCTGGCCGGGCGCGGCGGGAGCGCGGGCGGACTGCTGATCGGCGCCGTCGCCAACCTGGCGCCGTCCGCCTTCGCTGCGCTGGTGGCCGAAGTGCCGTTCGTGGACGCGCTGAACACCATCCTCGATCCGTCGATGCCCTTGACGGTCATCGAGTGGGAGGAATGGGGCAACCCGGTCGAGTCCGCCGAGGTGTACGCCTACATGAAGGCGTACTCGCCGTACGAGAACGTCGCGCCCGTCGACTACCCCGCCATGCTGGTCACCGCCGGGCTGAACGACCCGCGCGTGAGCTATCACGAACCGGCGAAGTGGGTCGCTCGACTACGCGCTACGGCCACCGGCGACCGCCCGTTGTTACTCAAGACCGAGATGGGGGCCGGACACAGCGGACCATCCGGACGTTACGACGCCTGGCGCGACGAAGCACTCGTCCTCGCTTTCGTCATCGACGCCACGTCGGCCTGACACCGCCCGCACCGACCTGGTCGATCAGCCTTGCGGGTCAGCATGCAGCGCGTAAATTCGGGTACGCGTTCGTCTGTCTCGAAATCGAGGAGTGATCATGAAGGGCAAGCTGCTCATCCTGACCGGTGCCGCCGTGGGGTACGTGCTCGGAACCCGCGCCGGACGCCAGCGGTACGAGGAGATCAAGGGACGCGCGAACGCTTGGTGGCAGGACCCCAAGGTCCAGCAGCGCGTCTCCGACGCCGAACAGGCCGTCCGCGCGAAGGCGCCGCACGTCCAAGAGCGCCTCACCGAGGCGGCCGGGCGCGCCACCGAAAAGGTGAAGTCGACCGTCCAGCGCCATGAGGACGTCGATCCGGAGGTGAGTGCCAATGGCCGCCCCGACCAGTACTCGTGACGACAAGTCCGTCGCCGACCTCGTCAAACAGTTCTCCGAACAGACGTCACATCTGGTCCGCGACGAAATGCGGCTGGCTCGGGCCGAGATGCAGGACACCGCTCGCCATGCCGGCAAGGGTGTCGGTCTGTTCAGTGCGGCGGGGCTGATCGCGCTGTACGGCGTGGCGGCGCTGCTCGCCGGCGCGGTGGCCGCCCTGTCTCTGGTGCTGGAGGTATGGGCGGCCGCGCTGATCGTCGGGGGCGCCCTGCTGCTGATCGCCGGTATCGCCGCACTGCTCGGCAAGCGGCAGGTCGACCAGGTGCACCCGACGCCGCAACGCACCGCCGACAGCGTCCGCCGCGACGTCGAAGAGCTGAAAGGCGGCGGGCACTCGTGAGCGCGCCACCAGACCAACGTCGCCCCGCCGTCGAACCGCCGGACGGCGCGGGGGTCGACGAACTCGCGGCCCACATCGAGCAGACCCGGCACGAGCTCGGTGAGACGGTCGAGGCGTTGTCGCGCAAGCTCGACGTCAGGGAACAGACCCAGCGCACCGTCGCCGCTGCCCGGGATGCCGCGACGCGACCGGTGACTCTGGCGGTGGCTGGCGCCGTCCTCGTCGCCGCCGTCGCGGGCATCATCGTGTGGCGCTACCGCCGGTAGCCCGTCTCCGCCTACCGAGGAGCCATCATGTCGGACGACACCACGCGGTCCGGCGCGCCCCAGCCCACGGCCCAGCCGCCGACCGGGGCCGGCCGTGCCGCGGATGCCCCGGATACCCGTGACGCCCCTGACCAGCCGACCTCGAACGGCATGTCGTGGGGTTACGCGATCAAGCGCAGCGTGCGCGAGTTCATCGACGACGGCTGCACCGACCTGGCGGCGGCGCTGACCTACTACGCGATCCTGTCGATCTTCCCGGGCCTCATCGCGCTGGTGTCCCTGCCCGCGGCCTTCGGACAAGGCACCCGGACCACCGACGAGCTGTTGAACATCATCGAAGACATCGCCCCGGCGTCCGTGGCCGCAGACCTCGAAGGACCCATTCAGAACCTCGCTGACCCACCGGGTGCCGGCCTCGCCTTGATCATCGGGTTGGCCGTGGCGTTGTGGTCGGCCTCGGGCTACGTCGGCGCGTTCGGCCGCGCGATGAACACCGTCTACGGCGTGACCGAAGGCCGGCCGTTCTGGAAGCTCCGCCCGATCATCCTGGGCGTGACCTTGCTGATGATGCTGCTCATCTTGGCCGCCATGGTGATGTTGATCGTCAGCGGCCCGCTGGCCCGGTCGATCGGCGAGACCATCGGCGCCGGAGACACCGCGGTGATGGTGTGGAACATCGCCAAGTGGCCCGCGCTGCTGCTGATCGTGATCTTGATCGTGGCGATGCTGTACCACCTCACGCCGAACATCAAGAAGCCGAAGTTCCGCTGGCTCAGTGGTGGCGCCGTCATCGCGATCGTCGTGTGGGCCGTGGCGTCGGCGGCGTTCGGCTTCTATGTCGCCAACTTCGGTAGCTACAACGCCACCTACGGCGCGCTGGCCGGCGTGATCGTGTTCCTGCTGTGGCTGTGGTTGACGAACCTGGCCCTGCTGTTCGGTGCGGAGTTCGACGCCGAGGCCGAGCGAGCCCGGGAGCTGCGGGACGGCAAAGCCGCGGAGGAGGACCTGCAGTTGCCGCCACGCGACAGCAAGGGCATCGACAAGGCTGAGGCGAAGCACGCCGAGCTCGTGCGCCAAGGGCGCAGCCTACGCACCCAAAGCCGGATGGACGAGAGCTAGCGGGCCAGATTGGCGCGGGCGCGCGCGGCGAACCACGCTGAGACCCGGTGCGCCATGCGTGCGCTGGAATCGGCCCAGCGAGCGAAGCGGTCGAGTCGTCGGGCGCGCCGCACCCGGCGGGCCTGCGCCGATGCCGACGCTTCCTGGTGGAGGCGCATCGCACGTTCGCGATGCATGGTGTCGTGCAGCTGAAGATTCATGGCCGTCGCTCCAGAGTGATGTGGCCGCTGACCGCGCGGGCGGACAGCATGAGCTTGTGGTCGGAGTCGCCCGGACCGTCGGCTTCGTCGAGCCCGGAGCGCACCCGCCCGCTGACCGACGAGACGTCGAGATGGGCAGCTGTACCGGCGGCGATGCCGACCTCGACGTCGCCACTCACCGTCTTGACCCGCAGTTCGCCTGCGACGGCCCGGCGAATGGTGACATCGCCGGAGACGGCTTTGACCTCGAACGACCCGTCGAGCACCGAGACGGTGACGTCGCCGGATCCGGTGGTCGCCGAGCCCGAACCCACCGCACCGGTGAGCTCGACGTCACCCGAACCGGTGCTGAGTTCGGCTCGGCCACCGGCGACGTCGACGGTGATGTCACCAGAACCGGTAGAGGCCGTGACGGACTGGGCGGTGCGGACGACGACGCTGCCGCTGCCGGCTTTGAGCTCGGCATCGGTGCACGAGTCCACGGAGATGTCGCCGGAGCCGGACTTGGCCGTGACCGCGGCGAACTCGCCATCCATCACGAGCTTGCCGGAGCCGCTCTGCAGGTCGAGTGCGCTTGCTCGCGGCACGGTGACGCTGATGTCGACCGATGCGCGTTGCAGACCGGAGCTCGGCGTCTTCGGGACCTCGATGTGTAGGGCACCAGCACGGAAGTCCACCGTGGTGGCGTCGATGATCTGGTCGGCGTCGGGCCCGGAGGCTCGCAGGTCGACACTCACCTCAGTGGTGTCGAGCGCGGTGACGATCGTCTCGCCGGAGTGCTGCCGGACACTGACATCGACCGGGCCGTCAGCCGGGAACGTCACCGG
>NZ_DAHVSH010000029.1:0-10866 GCF_027324685.1 Haloactinopolyspora sp. | reverse complement strand
CACGCCGACCGGCACCAGGCCGTAGTCGCCCGGGCCGACCCGGAACGAGCCCTCGGCCGTGTCGACGACCGCGACGCCGTCGAGCACGTGGAAGGTCTCTTCGAACGAGTGGACGTGGGCCGGCACCGATCCGCCGGGCTCGAGCTCGCAGACGGCGAAGCCGGTGTGGACGGCGGCCCACTCGTCCACGACCGGCCATCGCCGGAATCCGGCCGCCTGGGCGGCCCAGCCGCCCGGTTCGGTGAATGCGGCCTCGGCTGCCCGGGCCACCAGGTGCCGGCTCGTCACGCTGCCGGGACCTTCGCCTTGGCGGCGGCCTCGACGAGCCGGTCGCGCGCCGTCTCGACCAGGCCGCGAGCGCGGTCGACGTCGGCGACCATGCGACCGTCGCGCTTCTTGACCACGCCGTCGACGATCACCGTCTCGATGTTGCTGACGTCCGCGCACAGGACGACGGCGGCGACGGGGTCGATCACCGGTGTGACGTTGATGTCACGCGCGTCGATCACGACGACATCGGCCCGCTTGCCCGGAGTCAGTGAGCCGGTGCGGTCCTCGACCCCGGCGACGTGAGCACCGTGGATGGTCGCCATCTCCAGCATCTGGCGGGCGGTGGCCATCGTCTCGGGCACGGCGATGTTCTGTTCCCAGCAGGTGGCGTTGACGCGTGCTCGTTCACCGGCGAAGGCGGCCCGCATCTGGGTGAACATGTCGCCCGGCACGGTCGTCACGACGTCGATCGACAGGCTGGGGCGCAGTCCGAACTGGAACGACTTGCCGACGGGCGGCCAGCCGTGCCCCATCTGCATCTCGACCTGGGCCGCGATCGAGATCGTGCCGCCGGTGTCGGCGACCCGCTGCCATTCGTGATCACTGAAGTAGCAGGAGTGGACGTAAGTCGTGTCCGGGCCGAGCAGACCGAGCCGGTCGAGCTGCTCGACCATCGCGTACCGTCCGGCCAGCCGGCCCATCGCGACGTGCACGGTGATGGGGATGCCGAGCTCGCGCGCCAGGCGCCACTCGGCGGTGACGACGTCGTCCTGGCAGAAGCCGGGCCCGCGGGTGGCGAGGGCGAGGGTGAGCAAGGCGTCGTCACCGGAGAAGTAGGTGTCCCGGACCCGCCGGACATCCGCGGCCGGGATGGCCTCGGAGCTGTTGAACCAGTACTTCGCCAGCGACGTGTTCGCCGAGCCGTAGGCGTACTGGCCTCGGATTCCGGTCTCCTTCAGCGCGGTGATGGCGGCGTCGGGGTGTTCGGGTGTGTTGTTGATGTGCGACCAGTCGACGAGTGTCGTGATGCCGGCGTTCAGGCACTCCAGCGCGCCGGCCAGGTTGCTGGCGTAGACGTCGTCCGGCTGGTAGCGGGGAGCGAACGTGTCGAGGATCTCGACGAAGTAGTCGTCGAGGGTCGCATTGGGCGCGCTGCCGCGGATCGCGGCCTCCCAGGTGTGGCGGTGAGTGTCGATGAATCCGGGGATGACGATCCGCCCGCTGGTGTCGACGACCTCGGCGTCGGCGTCGATATGGTGATCGACGGCGGCGATCGTTCCGTCCTCGATGAGAACGTCGGCTTGTGGCAGATCGCCGAGTTGTGGGTCCATGGTGAGGACGGTGCCGCCTCGGAGAAGCATCCGGTCGGTCATCTGCGGTCCCTTCCTGCGTCGTTGTGGGATTCTGTGAGTCAGTAGGCGGCGAGTTCGAGGACCCGCTCGGTCACGGCGTCGACGCCGGGGATCACCTGGGCCTCGAGGGCGTCGGCGAAGGGGAGCGGCACGCACGCCGCCGCGATCCGCTTGATGGGCGCGTCCAGCAGGTCGAATCCCTCGTCGGCGACGACGGACACGAGCGTGCCGCCCCACCCGCCCTGGTACGGGTTCTCCTCGATCACGACCAGGCGCGACGTCTTCTCCAACGACGCCAGCACCGCGGCGACGTCGAGTGGGACCAGACAGCGCAGGTCGATCACCTCGGCGGACACGCCGTCGCCGGCGAGGCGCTCGGCGGCGTCAAGCGCCACCGGCACCGTCGAGGCCAGTGCCACCAAGGTGACGTCGTCACCGTCACGCATGGTGCGGGCGCGGCCGAGCTCGACGACGTGTCCCTCGGCTGCCGGCGGTCCTTTGGTCGCCAGCAGCCCCTTGTGCTCGAAGAACACCACGGGGTCGTCGCTGCGGATCGCTGCGGCCATCAGCCCGACGACGTCGTCGGAGGTGGACGGTGCGGCGATCTTCAGCCCGGGGACCGCGAAGACCCAGTTCTCGACCGCCTGGGAATGTTGCGCGCCGAATCCGAGCCCGCCGCCGTTGGCCGTGCGGACGACCAGCGGCACCGTCACCTGCCCACCGGTCATGTACCGGACCTTGGGGATCTCGTTGGCGATGTAGTCGTAACAGCAGGCCAGGAAGTCGCTGAACATGATCTCGGCGACCGGACGCATCCCGGTCATCGCCGCACCCATCGCAGCCCCCACGATGGCCTGCTCGGAGATCGGCGTGTCCCACACCCGGTCCGGGCCGAACTCCTTCAGCAGTCCGACGGTGGTCTTGAACACGCCTTCGGCGGCGCCGATGTCCTCGCCGAGGCACACCACGCTGGGGTCGCGGCGCATCTCGCGGGCGATGCCTTCGGCGACGGCGTCGCGGTAAGTGATCACGTCCGCCATGCGTTGCCTCCATCGGCCCAAACGTCGGTGAACGCCTCCGCCGGGTCGGCGTCGGGTGCGTTCTTCGCGGCCTCGATCGCGTCGTCGACAACGCGGCGTGCCCGCGCGTCGGCCTGCTCGACCGCGTCGTCCGACACGTTCAGCGCACCGAGCCGGTCGCGGGCGATGTCGAGTGGATCGTGGTCGAGCCACCGTTCGACCTCGTCGGCGGGCCGGTACGTCGCGGGATCGGCTCGGCTGTGGCCGAAGTGCCGGTAGGTCTCCGCTTCGATCACCGTCGGGCCGTCGCCGGCGCGCGCCCGCTCGGCCGCGCGCCGGACGGCGTCGTAGACGACGAGCACGTCGTTGCCGTCGATGACCTCGCTGGGCAATGCGTGCGCACCGGCGCGGTCGGCGGCGGGATGGGGGACAGCCGTCACGGCCCCGATCGGCGTGTACTCCATGTAGAAGTTGTTCTCGCAGACGAACAGCACCGGCAGCCGCCACACGGCGGCGAGGTTGAGCGACTCGTGGAACGCTCCGATGTTGGTCGTCCCGTCGCCGAAGAACGCCACCGCGACCTGCTCGGTGCCGCGCAGCCGCGCCGACCAGGCAGCCCCCACCGCCATCGGCAGGTGTGAGCCGACGATGGCGTAGGACCCGAGCATGCCCGACGACGCCTTCGTGAGGTGCATCGATCCGCCCTTCGCCCGGCACAGCCCGGTTGCCCTGCTCATGAGTTCGGCGAGGCACTCCTCAGGCGTCGCGCCGCGAGCCATGGCGTGGTGGTGGCCGCGGTAGGTGGCGAAGACGTAGTCGTCGGGCCGCAGCGCCGCGCTGGCCCCCACCGCCACCGCCTCCTGACCGGCAGCGAGATGCGTCGTGCCTTTGACGAGGCCGGACATGAAGAGATCGTGGGCGGCGCGTTCGGTACGGCGGATGAGCTGCATCTGCTCGTACAGCGCGAGGACGTCGTGCGCGTCGAGCTCCGAAGCGGGACGAACCGTGGTCTCGGTCATGGCCGGGCTCCGTTCGCCGCACTGGACGCCGCCGTGTTGAGGTGCGACTGTGCTTCGCGCAAGGTGTTCAGCGCGCCGCCGGCGGTCCAGTACTTGCGGCCCGCGACGAGCAGGTCCTCGGCGGGGAACTTGGTGATGACCTCGCAGCCGTCGGACGTAACGACCACTTCCTCCTCGATCCGGGCCGCGGACCAGCCGTCGGCGGCCGGCCAGTACGTCTCCAGGGCGAAGACCATCCCTTCTTCGAGGGTCTCCGGATGCTCGAGGGAGACCAGCCGGCTGAAGATCGGTTTCTCCCAGATGGACAGCCCGACGCCGTGGCCGTACTGCAGCGCGAACGCGGCGGTCTCGTCAGCGAAGCCGAACTCCTCGGCCCGCGGCCAGACAGTGACGATGTCGGCTGTCGTCGCACCCGGCTTCACCAGCGCGATCGCGCGGTCCATGTACTCCCGGCACCGGGTGTAGGCGTCGCGCTGGGCCATCGACGCGCTGCCGACTGCGAACGTCCGGTAGTAGCAGGTGCGGTAACCGAGGTAGCTGTGCAGGATGTCGAAGAACGCGGGGTCGCCGGGACGCACGACGCGGTCGCTGTACACGTGCGGGTGCGGGGAGCAGCGCTCCCCGGAGATGGCATTGACTCCCTCGACGTACTCGCTGCCCAAGTCGTAGAGAACCTTGCTGACCAGCCCGACGCACTCGTTCTCTCGCACGCCCGGGCGCAAGTAGGCGTAGAGCTCCTCGTAGGCGGCGTCGACCATGGCGCAGGCCTGGGTGAGCAGGGTGATCTCGTCCGGCGTCTTGATCCGCCGGGATTCGAGGAACACCTGCTGGCCGTCGACGACGTCCAGGCCCTCGGCCCGCAGCGCTGCCAGGACCGGCATCTCGGCGATGTCGACACCGACCGGCGCGTCGGCGAGTCCGTGCTCGCGCAGTTCGTCGGCGACCTTGCGCGCGACGTCGGCGGCGATGCCCGCGTCGGGGTGAAACGCGCCGCGCAGGGTCGAGATGCCCGCGCGGGCTCGCTTGGTGCCGTCGAGCCACGGGTTGTCCAGCTGGTGGTGGCGGGCCGCCGAGCCGAAGTCCCACACCACCGGCTCGCCGCCGCGCGGCAGCAGGGCGAACCGGATGAGCTTGTCCATCGCCCAGGTGCCGATGTGGGTGGACGTCATGTAGCGGATGTTCGAGAAGTCGAACGTGAGCAGGCTGCCCAACTCCGACCGGTCCAGCGTGGCTTTCAGCCGAGCGAGCCGTTCGCGGCGGAGGCGGTCGAGGTCGACGCGCTCTTCCCAATCGACTGCGTTGGGGCCGAAGGTGCGGATCGCCATCGTGGCCACTCCCTTCCGGGATGCGGTCCCACCGACGCATGTTCAACATCACTAATCATCATTAAGCGGCACGATCGCGGCGTCAAGAGGTGATGCCACCCGGCTAGTCAGACAATGTGAGTGGTCCTGGCAAATCAGGACCGGCGCGTAACGCTTTCGTCGCCGGGGCCTCCGCGCGATAATGTTGAGTGTCACTGATCATCATGAGGGCGACGAAAGGACGGCTGAACATGGCTCCCGGTCCGGTCCCCGAGATCGGCCGTCGACTGCGGGCGGAACGGCAGCGGAAGGGGATCAGCGCCCGCGGGCTCGCCCGCGAGATCGGTGTCTCGCCGAGTCTGATCTCCCAGATCGAGACCGGAAAGAGCCGGCCGTCCGTGAGTACCCTCTACGCGATCACCAACGCGCTGGGTGTCACGGTCGAGGACCTGTTCGAGGCCGCGGAGGCCGCCGATCAGCCCGTCGCAGCGGCGTCGGGTGGCGCATTCGACCGCGCGGAGGGCCGGCGGGTGCTCGGTCCCGACCGCGCGCGCCAGGTGGGTCCGGTCGTCGAGCCGGGGGAGCGGGAGGTCCTGACCCTCGACTCCGGAGTGACCTGGGAACGCCTCGGCCAGGTTCCCGGTGCCCACGTCGACTTCCTGCGCATCACCTACGAGCCGGGCGGGACGTCGGCAGGTCTCGGGTTGCTGATGCGCCATCCAGGCATCGAGTATGGGTATGTCGTCAGCGGCGAGCTGGTCGTCACCCTCGGTTTCGACGAGCATCGGCTCGGTCCGGGTGACGCCGTGTCGTTCGATTCGGCGACTCCGCACGGATACCGCAACGACGGCATCGAGCCGGCGGTGGGCATCTGGTTCGTGCTCGAACACGCACCTTGAGCCACACGGCATACTGGTGGCGTGGGGAGCTGCTGCCACCCGGACTACGAGCAGTTGCTGGCCGCGGTCGCCGATCATTCCCGACGGCTGGTGGTGTTGAGCTACCCGCCACGGCACGCGGTGAGCCGCGCGTTCGTCTCGATGTCCAATGCGCTACTACATCTGCTTCGTCGCCGATACCGCTCGCGGGCCTGGAGCGCGCAAGTCGGCCCCATGATGCCTTCTTTGGTCACCGTGCTGGTGGGCGATACTGGGATTGAACCAGTGACCTCTACCGTGTCAAGGTAGCGCTCTCCCACTGAGCTAATCGCCCTTACGTGCCGAGGTGGAGACGGGATTTGAACCCGTGTAGACGGCTTTGCAGGCCGTTGCCTCGCCTCTCGGCCACTCCACCGAGATGAGGCCATGGGGCCTCGCTCCGAGCGGACGACGGGATTCGAACCCGCGACCCTCACCTTGGCAAGGTGATGCGCTACCACTGCGCCACGTCCGCATGGTCACCGTGGCTCGTTGGCCCGTGAACCTCGGTGCGGGTGAAACATTAGCCCATCGGGGGCACCGGAGCCAAACTCACCCCGCAGCGACACGGTAGCGTCGTGCAATGTGGATGGGCGTGTTGCACCAGATGGTGCCATGGCGCATTTCGGGGGGTTCCTGGCCACCGGCTTGGCCGAAGTGTCTGACGACCCGCGCGTGCTCGACGGGTCCGGCCGCTGGGCCGTCGTCGTCACGTTCGAAGGCGAGGTCACCTGCGCCCGGTTCGAGCACTGGGAGCGACGTGACCTTCCCGCCGCACCACCGTGGCGTGGCCCGGGAAGTGGCACGTGGTCCACGTCGCTGGACCGTGAGGCCTACATCGCCGCGGTGAAGGCGGTGCGCGAACTGGTCGCCGACGGCACCGTCTATCAGGTCAACGTGTGCCGCGTGATGTCCGCCGCCTTGCCTGAGCCCGAGCAGTCGCTGGTTCCGCTGGCGAGCAGGTTGGCTCAGCGACATGCGGCGCCGTTCGCGGGACTCGTTCGCCTGCCGGGTCTGCAGGTCGTGTCGGCGTCTCCGGAATTGTTCCTGCGCCGCGCGGGCGACCGCATCGTCTCGTCGCCGATCAAGGGCACCGGCCGGACGACGGCGGATCTGACGCCGAAGGACGCGGCGGAGAACGTGATGATCGTCGATCTGGTCCGTAACGATCTGTCGCGGGTGTCGACAACAGGAAGCATCGCCGTGGACGAGCTGCTCAGCGTCGAGCACCATCCAGGGCTCGTTCATCTCGTGTCGACGGTGTCGGGCACGCTCCTCCCGTCGGCGGGCTGGGCGGATCTGTTCGCGGCGACCTTCCCTCCCGGGTCGGTGTCGGGTGCGCCGAAATCCAGCGCCCTGCAGGCGATCAGCGATCTCGAACCGGTTCCGCGCGGACCCTACTGCGGCGCCGTCGGCTGGGTCGATGCCGACCGTGGCACGGCCGAACTCGCCGTCGGGATCCGGACGTTCTGGGAAACCGGCGGTGCCTTGCACTTCGGCACCGGCGCGGGCATCACGTGGGGCTCGGATCCGGTCAAGGAGTGGGCTGAGACTGAGCTCAAGGCCGAACGGCTCGTAAGCTTGGCTTCGTGCTGACATGGGTCAACGGTGAACTGCTGGACGAGTCCGCGGCGACGGTCAGTGTCTTCGATCACGGGCTGACCGTCGGCGACGGCGTGTTCGAGACAGCGAAAGTCGTCGACGGCGTCCCGTTCGCGCTGAGCAGACACATCGCGCGACTCGGCCGCTCGGCTGCTGGGTTGGGGCTGCCGGCGCCCGACGAGGCCGAGGTGCGCAAGGCGTGTGCTGAGGTCGTCGAGCAGACGCGTGGCGCTGGGTTGCACCGGCTGCGTATCACCTACACCGGCGGCGTGTCGCCGTTGGGATCGCAGCGCGGGGATGCCCGCCCGACGTTGATCGTCGCGGTGGCGCCGGCCGACGAGATGCCACCGGCGACAGCGGTCGCGGTGGTGCCGTGGCCACGCAACGAGCGCGGGGCGTTGACCGGGCTGAAGTCGACGTCGTACGGCGAGAACGTCGTGGCGCTGGCTCGTGCCCGCGACCTCGGCGCCTCTGAAGCGCTGTTCGCCGACACCCGCGGGCGGCTGAGCGAGGGCACTGGCAGCAACGTCTTCGTCGTCATGGACGGGCAGGTGCTGACCCCGTCGCTCGATGCGGGCTGTCTGGCCGGCGTGACCCGTGCGTTGGTCCTCGAATGGACCGAGGCCGTCGAGGCCGATCTCGAGCTCGACGTGCTCGAACGCGCCGACGAGATCTTCCTGACGTCGAGCACCCGGGACGTCCAGGCTGTCGACGCCGTGCTGTTCGACGATCGACGACGCGACCTGGCGCCGGGTCCGGTGACCGCCCGTATCGCGCAGACATTCGCCGAGCGCAGCCGCGCCGACCTCGATCCGTGACGCTTCGCCAGCCCGGCTGACGTTGTCGGTGGCGGGTTCTACGGTGTGCACATGGCAATCGAGGAGACACCGTGGGAACCGCCGCTGGCCGGCCGTGAAGTCGAGCACCTCACCGGCGCGCTCGACCGGCTACGGGCGACTTTCCGCTGGAAGACCGACGGCCTCGACTCCGAGGGGTTGCAGGCTCGCGTCGGCGCCTCGTCGTTGACCCTGGGTGGATTGCTCAAGCACCTGGCGGCCGTGGAGGACTACGCGTTCACCACGAAACTCAGCGGCGCGCCGATGGGCGCTCCTTGGGACCAGGCCGGGTGGGACGGTTCCGACGACTGGGAGTTCACCTCGGCGGCCAACGACTCACCCGAGCAGCTGTACGCCCTGTGGGACGGGGCGGTCGAGCGTTCGCGCGCCAGGCTCGCCGCTGCCCTCGCCGAGGGCGGACTCGACCAACTCATCCACCTGTCGTGGCCGGATGGCCGCCACGCCAACCTGCGCCGGTTGCTGTGTGACTTGATCGAGGAGTACGGCCGGCACACAGGCCATGCCGATCTGATCCGCGAAGCTGTCGACGGGCGCGTCGGGGAAGATCCGCCACCGGGCTGGCGTCCGTGAGCGATCTGGTCGCCGGTGCGCGATTGCGGGTCGTTCCCGCCAACGAGGCTTCGTTCGACGAGGTGCGAACGGTCTTCGGTACGGCGGACTACGCTGCGCGGTGCCTGTGCCAGCGGCTCAAGGTCGCCGGTTGGATCTGGCGTGACACCACGTTCGAACAGCGCCAGGAGCTGCTCCGAACACAGACCGCCAGCGGCATGCCTGACGCACCTGCCACCAGCGGGCTGGTGGGCTACCTCGATGACGAACCCGTGGGTTGGGTCGCCGTGGAACCGCGCGTGGCCTATCCCAAGCTCCGCACGTCTCGCGTGCCATGGACCGGGCGCAACGAAGATCGGGACGATCCCGATGTCTGGGCGGTCACATGCATCATCGTCCGCAAGGGCTACCGCGGGCGCGGCCTGACGTATCCGCTGGCCGCCGCGACCGTGAACTATGCACGCGAGCGCGGCGCTCGAGCGGTCGAGGCGTATCCGATGATCACCGAGCCGGGTAAGGAAATCACCTGGGGTGAACTGCACGTCGGTGCGCGCCAGGTCTTCGAGGACGCTGGCTTCACTGAGGTCAGCCGGCCGACCGTTCGCCGAGTCGTCATGCGAATCGATTTCGACCGCGAGTAGGCCGGCGCTGGCCGGAACCTACGTCGTCACACGACGGCAGCCGCCCGCTGGCGTTCCCGATACGCGGCTACGTGCAGCCGGTTGCCACACGTGCGACTGTCGCAGTAGCGCTTCGACCGGTTACGCGACAAGTCGACGAGCACGCGGGCGCAATCCGGCGCCGAACACACCTGTAGACGTTCGCGCTCACCTGCAACGACGACGAACGACAACGCCATGCCGCCGTCGATCAGCAGATGCTCGGCAGGGGCCGAGCCCGGCGCGAAATAGTGGATGTGCCAGTCGTAACCGTCGTGATCAGTCAGGCGTGGACACAGCTTGGCGCCGCTGAGTAGGTCATTCACCAGCTTGGCCGCTTCTGCGGTGTTGGCGGCCAAGAAGACGTCACGAAACCGTAGTCGCAGGTCGCGCACGGCCTGCAGATCGGCTTCGGTCACGGTCTCCACGTCGCTGATCTGGTGACGTTCGATGAACGCCTCGAGCGCTGCGAGATCAGCCAGCTGCTCACCGCCGCCGCTTCCGGGGTCGGAGTTCACCAGATCGACGACGACGTTGAGCGAGTGCTCCACGTCGTGGCTAAAGGTCACAGGTTCTTACCTCGCGTACGGGGGATCAGGGTGCGACAGACCGTAGACCACCGATGCGCGGTGCACAACAGTTGTGCTTATGACACCGGTCTCATGTCCGATCGAGTAACGAGTCGAGGACCGCATCGATGCTCAGCAACCGGGCTTCGGCCCCACTCGGCACCAGCGCCCAGCTCTGGATCAAGAAATCTTCCACGTCGGCGGCAGGAGACTCCAGCACCGCGTCGCCGTCGGGCGAGCGCAACCTCACGCGCACCGTTGGCGTCCCGTGGGCATCGATGGCAGGCCACACGGCCACATCACCATGTCCGCTGGGTTCGTCCAATCCGGCACTGAGCAGGTCGCGAGCGAAGATCCACGGGACAGGCTCGCGGGCCGCGGTGTCGAACACGGCCGTGACCGCGAGCGGATCGGCGGCGCAGTAGCGGAACTCGGCCTGGATGTGGCGATCGTCACTGGTGTCATCGAGCAGGCGAAGCGCCAGGGGGTACGAAATGGTCGACGCGTGCATGGCCGTCCTTTGCCGAGTGAACCGCCGGGTGTGGCTGGCGGTATCGCGACTTGTCCAAGTGCCTCGGCCAGTAGTGTCAACCCAACTCGGGCATCGCGCAACGCGAAACGAAGCCGGTCAGTTGTACCGACGGCGCTGGGGTGGGGTATCGTGTTCCCGCGCCCGGGCGATTAGCTCAGCGGGAGAGCGCTTCGTTCACACCGAAGAGGTCACTGGTTCGATCCCAGTATCGCCCACC
>NZ_DAHVSH010000026.1:0-55251 GCF_027324685.1 Haloactinopolyspora sp. | reverse complement strand
CGGCTGTAGTGACCCTGGAAGGCGACGGTGATGGTCGCAGTAGGGCCGTTGCGGTGCTTGGCCACGATGAAGTCGGCCTCGCCGGCCCGTGGCGATTCCTTCTCGTACGCGTCCTCGCGATGCAGAAGTAGCACCATGTCGGCGTCCTGCTCGATGGACCCGCTCTCACGTAGGTCGGACAGCATCGGCTTCTTGTCTTGGCGCTGCTCGGGACCACGGTTGAGCTGACTGATCGCGACGACCGGCACCTCGAGCTCCTTCGCCAGCAGCTTGAGCGCGCGGGAGAACTCCGACACCTCTTGCTGGCGGCTCTCGACCTTCTTCCCGCTGGTCATCAGCTGTAGGTAGTCGATGATGACCAAGCGCAGGTCGTTACGCTGCTTGAGCCGGCGGCACTTGGCGCGGATCTCCATCATCGTCATGTTCGGCGAGTCGTCGATGTACAACGGCGCGCTGGAGACCTCACCGGTGCTGCGGGCGATGCGGTTCCAGTCGTCATCGGTCATCTGCCCGGAGCGCATGTGGTGCAACGGCACCTTCGCCTCAGCGGAGAGCAGGCGCATGGTGATCTCGTTGCGGCTCATCTCCAGCGAGAAGATCACCGACGCCAGACCGTGCTTGATGGAGGTCGCGCGGGCGACGTCCAGGCCCAGCGTGGACTTACCCACAGCGGGCCGGGCCGCCAGGATCACCAGCTGACCCGGGTGCAGGCCGTTGGTCAGCGCATCGAGATCGGCGAACCCCGTGGGCACGCCGACCATCTGCCCGCCCCGCGAGCCGATGGCCTCGATCTCGTCGAGAGCGCCCTCCATGATCTCCGAGAGCGGGAGGTAGTCCTCCGACGCCCGCCGCTCGGTGACGGCGTAGACCTCGGCCTGGGCGCGGTCGACGATGTCGTCGGCGTCGCCGTCGTCGCCGTAACCGAGCTGAACGATGCGCGTGCCGGCCTCGACCAGCCGGCGCAGGATGGCCCGTTCGCGCACGATCTCGGCGTAGAAGCCGGCGTTGGCCGCCGACGGAACCGACGACACCAGCGTGTGCAGGTACGGCGCGCCGCCCACGCGGCCCAGCTCGCCGCTCTTCTGCAGCTGCGCCGCGACGGTGACGGCATCAGCCGGTTCACCGCGACCGTAGAGGTCGATGATGGCCTCGTAGATGGCCTCGTGCGCCGGGCGGTAGAAGTCGTGCCCACGAAGGATCTCGACGACGTCGGCGATGGCGTCTTTCGACAGGAGCATGCCGCCGAGAACCGACTGCTCAGCAGCCACATCCTGGGGAGGCGTCCGGCCGTATTCGGCGGGCGGCGCCTCGTCGTGCCGATCGGGCAACTCCGTGACGCTCACCAGTCCCCCTCCCAGCGCAGATCCATACAAGCGTTCTAACAGCCGCCGCCGACAACACCACGCCGACACCCCGAGCGGGCGGCGACAGCCCCCTGCACGCGCTGTGAATCTACGGCCACCTCTGTCCAGCGTCCAACCCTGTGTACACAGCCCCTGTGCACGTTCTGTGTACGGGCTGTGGATGATCACGAGCCGTCTCCTGGTGATCGAAAAGACGATCATCCCCAGGTGTGGACAGTCCTGGGGACAACGCTTGGGCACAGGCGGGGCAAAGCCGACAGACTCCGCCTCTCACCTGGGTCGATGTTGATCCACCGGGTGTGGACGAATATCCCCAGATCTTGATCTCGAATGTTGAGACGGCGTACCTCGATGTCAGGTCCGACCCCTAGCGTCGGTGCTGCCATGCCTCGATTTCTGCCCACGCGGCTCACTCGGCCGTTGCGCCGCCACCACTCCGACGGCGAGATCGTGCGGCTTGCGCTGCCGGCGCTCGGAGCGTTGGTCGCTGAGCCGCTGTTCCTGCTCGGCGACTCGGCCATCATCGGCCACCTGGGCACACCCGAACTCGCGGGCCTGGGCATCGCGTCGACGGTCCTGACGACGCTGGTCAACGTCTCGATCTTTCTCGCCTACGGCACCACCGCCGCCGTCGCACGGATGCTCGGCGCCGGCGATTTCCGCGGGGCCCTGCGCGCCGGGCGCGACGGGTGCTGGCTGGCACTCGCGGTGGGCGCCGCCACGCTCGCCGTGGGCTGGCCGCTGAGCCCGTGGATCGTCGCGCAGTTCGGGCCGGCAGCCGAGGTCGCCGAGCACGCGGAAACCTACCTCTGGATCAGTCTGCTGGGCCTGCCCTCCATGCTGCTCGTGCTGGCAGCCACCGGGATCCTGCGGGGACTTCAGGACACACGGACCCCACTGATCGTGGCGGCCTCCGGCGCCGCCGGCAACATCGTGCTCAACGTCATTCTCGTCTACGGCTTCGGGCTGGGGATCGCGGGCTCGGCAATCGGCACGGTCATCGCCCAGACGGCGATGGCTGCGGTTTTCGTCGTCATCGTGGCCCGAAGCGCCAGCCGGCACGGGGTCAACCTCCGGCCGGACCTACGCGGTGTCGCGCGCGCCTTCGGCGCCGGCATCCCGCTCATCGTCCGCACGGTGGCCATGCGCGTCGCACTGATCGCCGCCACGGTGGTGGCCACCGGGCTCGGTACCGCGGAACTGGCGGCCCATCAGGTTGCTCTCACGACGTGGACGCTGCTCAGCTTGATCCTCGACGCGGTGGCCATCGCAGCCCAAGCGCTGGTCGGCCGGGCGCTGGGTGCCGGCGACGTGGCCGGCGCACGCTCGATCACCCGCAGAATGGTCCAGTGGGGCGTTCTCGCCGGATTCGCCCTAACCGTGCTGCTCTTGGCCGTGGGCTCGGTGTACGCGCGCCTGTTCACCTCCGATCCGGATGTGCGCTCGTTGTTGTTCGCCGCTCTGATCGTCGCCGCGCTCATGCAGCCTGCAGCCGGTTGGGTGTTCGTCCTCGACGGCGTCCTCATCGGCGCAGGTGATGGGCGTTACCTCGCCTGGGCGTCGGTCATTTCGGTCATGTTCTTCCTTCCCGCCGCGGCGATGGTGGCCGTACTCGACCTGTCCGGCACCACCGGCATCGTCGCCCTGTGGGGTGCGATCGGTGTCTGGATGATCGCCCGGCTGGTGACGCTGGCGTTGCGTGAGCGGCAGGACGCGTGGATGATCACCGGCGCCGTCCGGTGAGGACGTGATCGCCAACGCGAATGATCATGTTCACTTGGCAATTCCCTGCCGCACCACCCGTGCACGCCTGGTGATGCAACAGAACACCTCGTGGTGTCCACCGTCGCGCCGCCTACACGCTCGGCGTCGCGCGGTCGAGCCCGAACCCCAGCGCCGACCCCGTCAGTCCCGGGGCGTCTCTCCGGGCTGCCGGTTGGCCATCGCGGCCTCCATGCGCTCGACCTTGCCGGTCAACTCGTTGGTGTAGCCCGGCCGGATATCGGCTTTCAGGACCAAGCTGACCCGGTTGCCGTGCTTACCGACCGCTTCACACGCCCGGCGGACGACGTCCATGCACTCCTCCCACTCTCCCTCGATGGTGGTGAACATGGCGTCGGTCGTGTTCGGCAGGCCCGAGTCGCGGACGACGGCGACGGCGTCGGCCACCGCCTCGGACACCGAGTCACCGGTACCGGACGGAGCGACGGAGAAGGCGACAAGCATGACCCCATCGTCCCACGTCCAGAGCCGCTCAGCAGCTCTGACCGCAATCCGCGCACCCACCGCGCCGACGCAGGTAGTACGCAAGGGTGGCGGCGCCCAGCGCGACACCCCACAGCGGCCACAGCAGTTCCGGCCCCAGCGCGGCCCACGAGTCCCAGTCCAGACCGGCCGACCCGGCCGCGGAGAAGGCCAACTTGTAGAAGCCCAGCCCGGCCGAAGTCACCATGACAGCGACGATGGACGCCGGAACCACGGCCAGGCTGATCGGCACGGACCTCCCGCCCAGTACCGGGATCCATCGCGGGAACACGTCACCCCATCGCTGGATCAGTCCCGTCGTCAGCACGCTGCCGACCAAGGCGAACGAGCCGAGCCACGCACCGGCCCAGATCGAGCCGTCCGCCGTGGCGGCAGCGTGGACGTCCTCGTCGATGCCCAGCGCGAAACCGGCGACCCAGATCCATCGCGTCGCGGCGTAGACCACCGGGACGCCGGCGGCGACGTACACCGGCCACCGCGCCCAGCGTGCGGCCGCATCCGGTGTCGTCCACCGGCGACGGTGCTCGCCCCGCCCACACCGCACGCAGGTGCCGGCCGTGCGCCGTGCGTACACCAGCGTCGCCGCCGCCCAGAGGAACCCTCCCACCACGGCCGCAGCCTGATGAGCGTGCTGGATGATGAGCGCATCTGCCAGGTCGGCGCGGATCGTCGCGTCGAATGGTGCCTTCACGATGATCATCGGGAGGTACCCGAGCACCGCCAGCACCCGCATGTCCGGGATGACGAACAGCAGCACCGCACTGAGCGCAGCGCCGAAGCCGATGAGCCACGACCGCCCGAACCTGCTGTCGGGGACGAGCATCCGAAGTCCCACCACCACGGCGGTCAGGGCCGCGACGGCGAAGATCACCGCGCCGATGTCCGCCGGTACGCCGCCCAGCAGGGACATCTGGGCTCCAGGGTCGTTGGTGCCCATCGGGAAGCCGGAACCGGTGACCATCCACGCCGATGCCATCACGGCGTAACCGAAGGCCCATACCAGCGCGGCGTACGGCGCCCAGCGGGTCCACAGCTGCCACCAGCCGCGCCGGTCCTGGGCACTCGCCGTGCTCGATGCGGTCGACGTCGTCGTGTTCATACCGGCCACGATGCCCTCGCTGAGCATGCGGCGGATCCCGCGAGGCGGTGACGTCCGTCCCTCTGCCGGGGGACGGTTCACCGAGGGCTGATGAACCCCGACTCGTAGGCCGCGATGACCGCCTGCGTGCGGTCGCGGACACCGAGCTTCGTCAACACGTTGCCCACGTGTGTCTTCACAGTCTCGTGGCCGACGAACAGCTTCTCCGCGATCTCGCCGTTGGACAGTCCGGCCGCGACCAGGCGCAGAACCTCCGCCTCACGGTCGCTCAGCCCGGCGCTCGCCAAAGCGTCCCCGCCGCCTCCCCGGCGCGAGGCGGCCAACTGCCGGATCGCTGCCGGGAAGACGAGCGAGTCGCCCTGGACGACGGTCCGGATCGCCTGAACGATCTGTTCCGGCCGGGTTCGCTTGAGCAGGAATCCGTGCGCTCCGGCCTGCAACGCGTCGTACACGTAGTCGTCGTTCTCGAACGTCGTGACCACCAGGATGCGCGGCGGCTCGTCGTAGCGGTCCATCAGCAGTCGCGTCGCCTGGATGCCATCGACGGCCGGCATCCGGACATCCATGAGGATCACGTCGGGGCGATCCCGCGAGACGATCGGGCCGACCTCGGCACCGTCGGAGGCTTCGGCCACCACGCTGAGGTCGGGCTCGACGTCGATGATGGCCCGTAGCCCCGCGCGTACCAGCGGCTCGTCGTCGACGAGCATGACGGTGGTCGATCCGGTGATCGATTCGGTGCTCATCACGCACCACCGCGCGCGTCGCTGCGCGCCGGCAACCGGACGTGCACGCGCCACTGGCCGGCTTGGCCCTCTGCGCTGAACTCGCCACGGAGCAGGCGCACCCGTTCACGGATGCCCCGCAAGCCGCGCCCACCGCGAGAACTGCGACGCGGCATACCGGGCGGCATCGGGTTGGACACCTGGAGGTCGAGGCCGGCGGAGGTGGCGGCGACGCGGAGTACGACGGGCACCGGTCCAGCATGCCGCATCGCGTTGGTCAAGCATTCCTGGACGATGCGATACGCCTCTCTGGACACCGCCGGTGGAATCGTGTCGAGGTCGCCTTCGACGACGGCGTCGACGGTGACACCGGCGGCGCGCGTGTCGTCGACCAGGCGCGCCAGGTCGGCGAGGGTGCGTTGCGGGCCTGCCGGGTCATCGGTTGCTGCGTCGGCGGCCGAACCGGTGCGCAGGACCCCCAGGACGTGATCCAGGTCTTCCATCGCGCTGCGCCCGGCCTCCTCGACCGCGCTCAACGCTCGGCGGACGAACTCCGGGTCGGTCTCCAGCACCCGCCGCGCGGCAGCGGCCTGCACCGTCGTCACCGTCAGGGCGTGCCCGACGGAGTCGTGCAGCTCCCTCGCCAGTCGGTTGCGCTCGGCGAACTCTTCGGCCTGCGTCTCCAGGGCCGCCATCAGTTCCGCCGGGGACGGGCCGAGCAGCAACGGCGCCAGCTGCGCCAGGCCGGCACCGAGCAAGGCGAAGATGGCGAAGGCCGCCAGAACGAGTGCCGGTGCGGCGAGGAACGCGAGCGGCCCATCGATGCGATCCACGATCGGCATCGACGCCGTCGAGCTCCAGCCCTCGTCAGCACCGAATCCCTGCGCGATGAGCATCACCGCCAGCGGCGCGACGATCAGGACGGTCAGGATCGCGAGTCCGCCACACAACAGATGCAGCACGTACCAGGCGGCACCCAGCAGCCGGGTCTCCCACGGCGGGTCGGCCACGGGATCGGGCAAGTCGACGTCCAGCAGGTTCCGCGTAGCGGTGATCTCGAGATGTCGCATCGCCGGCAGCACTGGCGGAATCGCGCCGATGAGCACCGTGACAGCGACCAGGACGATGAGCGGAACTTTCGGGACGTCCGGTTCCAGGAACATCTGGACGAACCCCACACCCAGCAGCAGGTACGGAATCAGGATGACGCCACCGAGCAGCAGGTGGACGCCGCGGCGCAGCGTCGTGCGCACCACGTTCGTCATCGTGTTCCGGTCGAGGCCCACGGCTCGATTGTTCCAGGTGGACCGTCGCAGCGAGCTGAGCCGCTGTGGTGTCAGCTGGTCAGCGCGGCGCTGCTCGCCTCCTGGCGCTCCGCCGCCCGGCGACGGTCGTAGTCGGCGCGAGCGCGTTCGATCGCGTTGCGCTGAGCCACAGTCCACCGCAGCATCGCGCAGACCGTCTCGACCAGGCCGACGCCCAGTGGCGTCAGTTCGTAGTCCACGCGCGGCGGCACGACCGGGTGAATCGTCCGTTTCACCAGGCCGTCGCGTTCCAGCCCGCGCAGCGTCGCCGTCAACATGCGCTGGCTGATGCCCTCGACGCTGTACTTGAGCTCGGTGAAACGACGCGGGCCCCACCCGAGTTGGTGCACGACGGCCAACGACCACTTGTCGCCGATTCGGTCCAGCATCTCTCTGGCCCGACAGGACACGTCGTCGTGGTCGTCTGCCCGGATGGTTCGCGGCAACTGCGCCGGCTCGGTGTCCGGCTTCGGGTCCAGCACGGTTACCTCCGCGTCACTCAGGCACTCGAAAGTGCGGTCTTCCCCACCCCGGACGCCATTCTTCATGATGGCGGCAGCCGCCAGGAGATCTTCTCGAAGGGGTCCACCATGACGATCGATGCACCCGACATCGACATGTCGTTCGCCGAGCCCGCGGACGCCGACCAGCTCGAACGTGCCGCCAAAGCGCTGCGGGGTAACGGCTTCACCGTCGACATCGTCGACACGGTGGCCGAAGCGCGAGCCCGGGTACGTGACCTGCTCCCCCGCGACCAGGGAATCTTCACGGCCAACAGCCAGACACTGCAGTTGTCCGGGATAGCTGCCGACATCGAGGAGTCAGCGGACTTCGAGTCCGTCCGCCGGCGCGCGGCGCGACTTGGCGACGACTTCGCCGCTCAGCTCAAGCTGGGGGCCGCGCCCGACGTCGTCGTGGGCAGCGTCCACGCGATCACCGAACAAGGTCAGATGGTGGCCGCGTCAGCCACCGGCAGCCAGCTCGCGTCATATGCCGCCGGAGCGCTGCGGGCCATCTGGATCGTCGGTGCGCAGAAGGTGGTCCCCGACCTCGACACCGCGCTGCGGCGAGTTCGTTCGTACAGCCTGCCGCTGGAGTGGCGACGAAGTCGGCAAGCCACCGGGCAACCGTCGTTCATCGGCAAGATCTTGATCTTCGAACGTGAAGCACTGCCTGACCGCGCGACCGTGATACTCGTCCGCGAGGCGATCGGCTTCTGACGAGCCACCGTGGCCAGCAAACGCCTTCACCAGGAAAGTCAGGGGCGACGCGGACGGCACCTCGCCGTCTGCGTCGCCCCTGCGCGGTGACACACGTCGTCAGGACGAGGGGACGACCTCGATCTCGATGTCGGCAGCCACCTCGGGGTGCAGCCGAACGGTGACGTTGTGCTTTCCGACGGTCTTGATCGGCTTGCCGAGCTCGACGCGCCGCTTGTCGATCTCCGGGCCGCCCGCGTCGGTGACCGCCTTGGCGATGTCGGCCGCCGTGACTGCACCGAAGAGTCGGCCCGCGTCGCCGGCCTTGGCCGACAGCCGCACCGTCGTGTTCTCCAGCCGAGTCTTGACTTCGCGCGCGCTGTCGAGGTCGGCGAACTCCCGAGCCTGGCGCGCCCGACGGATCGAGTCGATCTGCTTCTGGGCACCCTTGGTCCAGGGGAAGGCGAACCCGCGCGGAAGCAGGTAGTTACGGCCGTAGCCGTCCTTCACCTCGACGATGTCGCCGGCCGCACCGAGGCCCGACACTTCCTGAGTGAGAATGAGCTTCATGACGTCCTCGACCTTCCTCAGCGAGCCGTCGAGGTGTACGGCAACAGAGCCATCTCTCGGGCGTTCTTGATAGCGATCGCCACGTCGCGCTGATGACGCGTGCAATTGCCGGTGACGCGGCGCGCGCGGATCTTGCCGCGATCGGAGATGTACTTGCGCAGCAGCGACGTGTCCTTGAAGTCGACGTAGTCGACCTTGTCCTTGCAGAAGGCGCAAACTTTCTTCTTCGGTTTGCGCACAGCGGGCTTCACCATCGTGGTGCTCCTCCTTCGAAGAGCCCGGTCACCTCGCTGGCCGTGGCGGACCGGGATGGGGTCGGATGTGTGATGTGCCTACCCGAGCGGCATGCGCCGAGTGGCACGTGGTTGATCAGAACGGAGGCTCTTCGGCCGCGCCGCCGCCTTGGTTCGCCCAGGGGTCGTTGCCGCCGCCCTGGGGGGCGCCGGCGCCTTGCGTGGCCCAGGGGTCATTGCCGACCGGCGCACCGCTCAGCGAGCCGGCGCCGTAACCGCCGCCACCACCGCCGGAGCGCTGTGTCTTGGTGACCTTCGCCGTGGCGAAGCGCAGGCTGGGGCCGATCTCGTCGACCTCCAGCTCGACGACCGTTCGCTTCTCACCCTCGCGGGTCTCGAACGAACGCTGCCGAAGCCGGCCTTGCGCGATGACGCGCATGCCTCGCTGCAACGACTCCGCAACGCTCTCGGCCGCCTGCCGCCAGACCGAGCACCGCATGAACAGCGCGTCGCCGTCCTCCCAGGTACTGGTCTGCCGGTTGAACGTACGTGGCGTGGACGCGATGGTGAAGTTCGCGACGGCAGCCCCGCTCGGCGTGAACCGGAGCTCGGGGTCGTCGGTCAGGTTGCCGACGATCGTGATGACGGTCTCGCCTGCCATGGATGCTCCCAATCGTTGCGGGCGCGAGAGTGCTGGGATGAACCGGCGAAGCTCAGTGAGCCTCGGGCCGCACGACCTTGGTGCGCAGCACGGACTCGGAAAGGCCGAGTTGCCGGTCGAGCTCGGCCACGGTTTCGGCCTCGCACTTGACGTCGAGCACCGCGTAGATGCCCTCGCTCTTCTTGTCGATCTCGTACGCGAGCTTGCGGCGGCCCCAGATGTCGACCTTCTCGACCGAGCCACCGGCTTCACGTACGACCCCGAGATACTGCTCGAGGCTTGGGGCGACGGTGCGCTCCTCGGACTCCGGGTCCAGGATCACCATGACCTCGTAACGACGCATGCCGGATCACCTCCTGTGGACTTCGCGGCCACGGTCTCTCCGTGGCAGGAGGGCTATGTCGTCTGGCGGCCCGGGTCGACGCACTCATGTCGTACGTGACCGGGCCGTGAGTAAGGCTATCAGCGAAGTCGGCAAACTCCGATTCGGTTATCCACAACCCCGCTGGGAAGGCCGGGAATGTCCGTTCCGCTAGCGTCAACACGAATCGTTGCCGCTCGAGGAGACTGCTGTGCCGACCACCGCCGGACCTGACGACGCCCGGCCGGGCGCTGCTGTCGGCCACAGCGTCGAGTCCATCGCCGCAATTCAACGCCGCACCCTGATCCTCCTGGTGAGCGCGCAAGTCGTCGGTGGGCTGGGCATCGGAGCGGCGGTGTCCGTCGGCGCGGTCCTGGCCCTGCAGCTGTCCGGTTCCGACGAATGGTCCGGGCTCGCCGGCACCATGATCACGCTCGGCGCAGCGTCTCTGGCGATTCCCTTGGCTCGGCTGGCGGCGCGCCGCGGCCGCCGGGTCAGTCTCAGCGCCGGGTGGATTCTCGCCGCCGTCGGGGCAGCCGTTGCGGTGGTCTCGGCCGTCACCTCGTCGTTCGTGCTCTTCCTCGTCGGGTTGCTGCTGATCGGCTCCGGGACCGCGACCAACCTGCAGTCGCGGTACGCCGCCACCGACCTGTCTCCGCCGAGCTCGCGCGCCCGGCACCTGTCGGTCGTGGTCTGGTCGACCACCGTCGGTTCGGTCCTGGGACCCAACCTCACCGGGCCGGGCGAGGTGGTCGGACGGTGGCTCGGCATCCCGGAGATCGCCGGCCCGTTCGCCATCTCTACTGCTGGGTTCACCGCAGCAGCCATCGTGATCGCCGTCCTGCTCCGTCCCGACCCATTGCTCGTCACACTGCCGTCCAATCCTCGCAACACCCCGGTGAACCCGGCGATGACGCAAGCCTCCGGGTCGGCGATGCGCGAGCTCGCGCACAGTCCAGCGGCGCTGGTCGCGTTGTCCGCGGTGGTGCTGGGCCACGGGGTGATGGTCTCGGTGATGACCATGACCCCGGTGCAGATGACGCACCACGGCGCCGAGCTCAAGATCATCGGTCTGGTCATCAGCCTGCACATCGCGGGCATGTACGCGTTGTCGCCGGTCTTCGGCTGGCTGGCCGACCGGCTCGGGCGGCGGCCGGTGATCGTCATCGGGCAACTGCTGCTGATCATGTCGGCGGTCGTGGCCGGCACGGCCGGACATTCCACTCCGCGGCTCATGGTCGGGCTGGTGCTGCTCGGTCTCGGCTGGTCGGCTGGACTCGTCGCCGGCTCGACGCTGCTTGCCGAGTCGGTGACCGACGAGCACCGGCCGGCGATCCAAGGCGTGTCCGACCTGCTCATGAACCTCGTGGCCGCGACCGGCGGCGGCTTGTCCGGCGTCGTTCTCGGCCTTCAGGGGTACGGCGGGCTGAACGCCCTCGCCGTCCTTCTCGTGGTTCCGACGGTGGTGCTGCTGGCCATCGAACGGCTACGGGCCCGCAGTTCGGCACGAACTCAGGGCTAGTCACCTCACTGACAGCGGATTCAGTCGAAGTCGGCGCCGGCCGCCAAGCGCTGCTCGAGCAGCTCGTCGAGCGGGATCGACTCGCCGTCGCGGGCGCCTTCACCCACCACCAGCGGCGGATCCGACGGTTCGACGTCAGCGCCGAAGAACCTCGCGCGCAGACTCGGCGGCACGTCCAGGATGTAGAACTCGCCGTCCACGCCGACCCCCAAGGCGTGGTTGCGACGCACGTACCAACCGGTCAGCCCGGTCCGGTACGTGCCTCGTCCACCGGCAACCCGGGCCCGCAACGGGTGGGCCGGCACGGACCGAGCCGACATGCGGGCCACGAAGTCGGCGATGATGGCCCGCGCGCGATCGGTCTCTGCCGCTTTGCGTCGCGCCAGCGCCGCCGCATGCGCCTCGAAGGCCTCCCGACGCTGGTCGCGCCAGGCCTCCCCGCGTCTCGTCTCGTCACTCATCGTCGTTCACACGGCGGGAGCGAAGTTCACGATGTGCACGCTTCGGCGACGGCCAGACTGTCCTCGTAGACGTGATAGCGGCTGATCATGTCGTCGTCCACGGTGAAGTGCAGTGCGACTCGTGCGGAGTAACTCTTGCCGGTCGATCGCACCGTGTTTCCGATCACGCCGAAGACGACTGCGTCCGCACCGTCGACCAGCACACCGGTAACCTCGGCTGACGCACGCTGTGGATCATGAGCCAGCGCGATCTCGCGGAAATGCTCGGCGACGTCGGCGCGCTTCGAGCGATGCCGGATCCAGGGAATCGTCCCGCCGTGCCGGTCTTCGGGCCAGTCCAGCGCCCAGT
Organism: Haloactinopolyspora sp.; assembly: GCF_027324685.1. Taxonomy (NCBI): domain Bacteria; kingdom Bacillati; phylum Actinomycetota; class Actinomycetes; order Jiangellales; family Jiangellaceae; genus Haloactinopolyspora; species Haloactinopolyspora sp. The sequence continues at coordinate 43,138 of NZ_DAHVSH010000026.1, read as the reverse complement.
CGACGTCGTCGGTGAACAACTCGGCGACCCGCTCCGGGTCGCCTTCGCCCAGCCTGCGTAGGAATTCGTCGATCGTGGTCCGAGTGCCCAAGGTTTCCGCCTCTCACGCTGATGCCCGCCCGGACCGCGACCTCGTCGTCGGCGTGGCGGTGAGTCCCATCGTCGCCTGCCGGCCTGGAGCCCGGTATGCCGCCCCATGCGTGAGGCGGTCGCGCCGGTGTGCTGTCAGGAGCACGCGATACCGTCAGATCCATGGTCGAGCAACGAATCGGTGCCCACGTCAAGCAGGGCGATCCCGTCACCGAGGCCCAGGCCCGCGGCGCGAACGCGGTACAGATCTTCCTCGGTGACCCGCAAGGGTGGAAGGGGCCCACGGTCGACTTCCCCGGCGGCGCCGAGGCCTTGCGGGCCGCCACCGAGGCCGCCGACCTCGCTGTCTACGTACACGCGCCCTACGTCCTCAACGTCGCCACCACGAACAACCGCATCCGGATCCCGAGCCGGAAGTTGCTTCAGCAACAGGTCGATCTCGCCGCCCAGGTCGGCGCGCGGGGTGTGATCGTCCATGGCGGACATGTCCTGAAGGACGACGATCCCGAGATCGGCTTCGACAACTGGCGCAAGTGTGCCGAGCGGCTCGACGCCAAGGTGCCTGTATTCGTCGAGAACACCGCCGGCGGTGACTACGCCATGGCGCGGCGGCTCGACCGCATCGCCCGGCTGTGGGACGCCATCGGCGACAGCGGCCTCGGGTTCTGCCTCGACACGTGTCACGCCTTCGCAGCGGGCATCGACCCCTCCGACGTGGTCGACCAGGTCATGGCGATCACCGGTCGCATCGACCTGGTACATGCCAATGACAGCCGCGACCCATTCGACTCCGGCGCCGACCGGCACGCCAACCTCGGCTCCGGCACCATCGGCGCCGAGGCTGTGGCAGCCGTCGTCCGTGCGGCTGGCGTCGACGCCATCGTCGAGACGCCGGCGGACGGGCAGACCGCCGACGTCAGTTACTTGAAGAAGTACGTCCACGGCGCCTGACGAACGGTCTGCCAGGACTCACGCCTGCTCACGTGCCGGAGGTTTGCGCTCCGGCCACGGCATCGGGACGTACCGCGTCGCGCACGATTCGCAAGGCGTTGATGAGCTCGCTCAGTTGGTCCGGCGTCAACAATCCGGTGTACGACTTCTCGATGTCGGCGACGTGGTCGGTCACCGCCGCTGACACCGTGGTGGTTCCGGCACTGGTGATCGCTGCCCAGGTGCCTCGACGATCGCGGTCGCAGCTTTCACGATCGACAAGGCCGGCGCGTTCAAGCCGGTCGACCACACGGGTCACTCCGCTGGTCGTCAAGGTCGTCTGCGCGGCCAGGTCGGACATCCGCATTCGGCCGCTCGGGGTGCGGCCGAGCCGCAGCAAGATCTCGAACTCGTTGTCCGACAGGCCGTGTGCGGCGAGGCTGGCCGCACATTTGTCGGACAGGCCCTGGTAGACCTCCCGGAGCAGGCCGAAGGCCGTGAGCCGGTCATCGTCGAGAGGCGACGTCATGGCCGTTGACCGTATCAACTTTTGACGTCGGGAATGTTGACCGTGGTGGGGGCCCGGCGGAGCACCACGAGGTCTTCTGCTGCATCATGAGGCGTGGAAGGGTGGTGGAGTAGGGATTCGCATGCTGAACATGATCATTCTCAAACGGCGCGAGGGAACGGGTACCCTCGCCGCGTGACGCACCCCCCAGCTCTCGTCGTACGAGAGATTTCACGCACCGAACACCTCGCAGCCATCGCGCAGCGCCCCGCCGTCAGCTTCCTGCAGACGCCGGCCTGGGGCGCGGTCAAGCGAGATTGGCGATCGCAATCGCTGGGGTGGTTCGACGGTGACACCCTGGTGGGCATCGGGCTCGTGCTCTACCGCAAGTTGCCGCGGATTCGGCGATCGCTGGCCTACCTTCCCGAGGGCCCGGCTATCGACTGGGACAGCGCGGCCAAAGCCGGTGACGTGAACCGCTGGCTCGACCCGCTCGTCGACCACGTGAAGGCACAAGGCGCGTTCGGTGTCCGGATGGGGCCGCCAGTCATCGCGCGTCGCTGGAACAACGCCACCGTCAAGGCGGCTCTGGCCGATGCCGAGGTCGAGCGGTTGGACGACGTGCCGGCGGACGAGACCTTCGCGACCGCATCGTCCATCGCCGACCAGCTCACCGCGGCGGGATGGCGGCCTCCGGACACCGCCGACGGATTCGGCGCCGGGCAGCCGCAGTACGTGTTCCAGCTGCCGCTGAACGGCTCGACCGACGACGTGCTCAAGGGCTTCAATCAGCTGTGGCGGCGCAACGTCAAGAAGGCCGACAAGGCCGGCGTCACCGTACGCCTGGGCACCGCGGACGACCTCGCGGCCTTTCACGAGCTGTACACCGAGACGGCGAAGCGGGACGGCTTCACTCCTCGTCCGATCTCGTACTTCCACGGCATGTGGGAAGCGATGACGGCCGAAGCTCCGGAGCGGCTGCGTCTGTATCTCGCCGAGCACGAGGGCGACCTCGTGGCGGCCACGACGATGGTCCGCGTCGGCGAGCACGCGTGGTACTCCTACGGCGCATCGTCGACGGCCAAGCGCGAGGTCCGTGGCTCGAACGCGGTGCAATGGCGGATGATCCAGGACGCGATCGCCGACGGCTGCCGGATCTACGATCTGCGCGGCATCACCGACACCCTGAGTGAGAACGATCCGCACGTCGGGCTGATCCGGTTCAAACTCGGCACCGGCGGGCACGCCGTGGAGTACCTCGGGGAATGGGATCTGCCGATCTCGCGCGTGCTCTACTCCGCCTTCGACCTGTACATGAAACGCCGGAGCTGAGCCATGCCGCTGACCCTGCACGTCGACGCCGCGCGCTGGCGTGATCACGTCCGGCGCTACGTCGACCAGTCCACCGGGAACGACGGCGTCGTCGTCGTACCGGTGACGAAAGGGAACGGATACGGCTTCGGTAACGCCGTGCTCGCCACCGAGTCCCAGAAGCTCGGCGTGCCCACGCTGGCCGTGGGCACCTACAGCGAGGTCACCGACGTCGCGACGGCGTTCACCGGCGACATCCTCGTCCTGTCTCCATGGCGGCCGTGGTACGACGACGTAGACGGTGAGGCACGCATCGTCCATACGGTCTCCAGGCTCGACGACCTGCATGAGCTCGCCGCGGCCGGTTCGCCGCGCCCACGCGTCGTCGTCGAGATCCGCACCAGTATCCGCCGACACGGGATCCCTCCGGCACAACTACAGGAAGCCGCCTCGGCCTTGGCGGACGTGCAGTTCGAAGGGTTCGCGCTGCACCTGCCGCTGGCCGGGGACCATCTCAGCGAGGCTCGCGACCTGGCCGCAGCCGCCTTCGACACTCGGCCCGACGACGACGGCCGGCAACTCTGGGTCAGTCACCTCGCACCCACGGCCGCTTCCGCCCTGGCCACGGAGTTCTCCGCCGACGTCCGACTGCGCGTCGCGACTGCACTGTGGCTGGGCGAGCGGTCCGCCTTGCGCCCACGCGCCACGGTGCTCGACGTTCATCGGGTGCGCCGCGGCGAGACGTTCGGCTACCGGCAGCGGCGGGCACGGCGGGACGGGACGCTTCTCGTCATCGACGGTGGCACCGCGCATGGCATCGCTCTGGAGGCACCGACGCCGGCGACGACCGTCAGACAGCGGGCTGTCGCGCTGGCCAAGGGTGGGCTGGAGTCGGCGGGACGAGCACTATCGCCGTTCCGCGTCGCAGGCCGCCAGCGCTGGTTCGCCGAGCCTCCGCACATGCAATGCTCCATGATCTGGCTGCCGGGTGACGTGGAGCCACCTGCCATCGGTGCGGAGATCGATCTCGACGTGCGGCTGACGACCACGACATTCGACCGGATCCGCTGGGACGATTGATACGTCAGCCGGCCCACCGGCCGGTGAGAAAGGCTGCGGCCCACACGCTCATCAACGGCACGCTCACGGCGAGGTAGGCCCACAGCAGCCAACGCCGTCGAGCCGCCAGAACCGCGATCCCCACCCACAGCGGCCACCACAGCAACGTGGCGCGCGGCACGGAGAAATACCACGTGGACGTCCCCAGGGCGACCACGTGCAACCCCACCCACGTCGCCTCGCCCCAGCGGCGCAACCGAAGCAGGACGACGGTCACCACGACTCCGACGAGCATCGCGACGATCTCGGCCCGGAACATCCACGCGAAACCCGGCGACTGCGTGCCGCCGAAGGCGGCCTGCCAGGTCCGGTCGAAGGCTTCCCACGGGACGGTGAACTCCCGGTCCCAGCCCTCCGATTGCGCGCTGAGCCACCTGAGCCAGTCACCAGTGCGCTGCTGCAGATACACCGACCACGCCAGCATCGGCAGCGCCGGCAGGAACAACCAGCCGAACCCGGCCCACCGCCACCCGTGGCCGCGCCGAGTCTCGGCCGCGCCATCTGCGGTGTCTGACGGGTCTGGTTCGAGCGGTTTCTGATCGTGCACCCCGCCGGTTCCTCGGGTCACGAGCCAGTGCACGCCGATCGCGACCGCGAGAAAGACGCCGTTCACCCGCACGGTACAGGCCAGTGCGGTGAGAACCCCAGCCGCCAGCCAGTGGCCCCGACGCGCGGACAGCCAGGCCGGGAACGCAAAAGCGAGGAACAGCGCTTCGGTGTACGGCGCTGCGAGAAAGACCGCCGGTGGAGCGGTCACCCAGGCGAGCACAGCCAGCCGGCCGACTCGCGGACCACCGTCGAGTGCCCCGATCCGGCCGAGCGCCACCGCGGCGACGCCCCCGGCGACGAGCGACACCAGTAGCCCGGTCAGGACGTACCGCAGCCCGAAGACGTCACCGAGCCACAACAGCGCCGGGAAGCCGGGGAAGAACGCTTCGTTGGGAACACCGGTCGGCTCGCCGCCGTAGCCGTGCAGAGCGATGCCCCAGTAGTGGTGGAAGTCCCATTGCCGCCACCGATCGAGGGCGGGAACGACGTTTTGACCCTGGGCCGCGAACATCCACCCGGTGGCGCCGGCGATCACCCAGATCGACACTCGGCTGGCGAGCCAGACGCCGAGCGAAGCGCGGTCGACATCCCGCAGCCGGCCGACGAGCTCGGCTGCTCTCACGTCGCGACCTCGGGCACTGTCGGCACGCGCGGCGACACGAACGGGCGGACCGGATCGCCCTCGGGCCGGAACATGTCGCGGACGACCATGGCGGCGAACCAGAGGAGTGCGGCGACACGGACCACGGTCACCAGAGCGTACGTGCGGTCGGAGATGAGCGGGTCGTCGGGGGCGAACAGGCTGGCCAAGTACCACCACACGCCGACGAAGTACACGACCTCCGCACCCTGCCAGATCGCCAGATCTCGAACGCGAGGCCGGGCCAGGACGGCCAACGGCAGCAGCCACAGCGCGTACTGCGGCGACCACACCTTGTTGACCAGCAGGAACGAAGCGACAGCCAAGAACGCGAGCTGCGCCAGCCGAGGTTGTTCCGGCGCGGCGAGCGCCAGCCCCACGATGACCACCAGCGCGATCACCCCGCCCACCACGGCCAGCGTGTCCACCTTGCCAGCCACCAGGCCGGGCGACAGGAGGTCCAGGGCGTACCAGATGGAGCCGAAGTCAGCCGGTCGGTCCGCGTTGAAATCGAAGAACGCGCGCCAGCCGTCCGGAGCCCACCATGCCACGGGAAGGTTGATCGCGCCCCAGGTCAGCGCGGCGGTCGCCGCCGTGGCCGCGAACCGGCCGAGGGCGCCGCGACGATCCGGCGCGCGCAGCGCGACCAGGAACATCGGCCCCAGGAGCAGCACGGGATACAGTTTCGCGGCCGCTCCCAGGCCGACGAGCACGCCTGCGAGAATCGATCGTTCCCGCGTCCACGCCACGATGGCAGTGGCGGCGAGAGCCACGGCCAGCAGGTCCCAGTTGATCGTCGCGCTCAACAACAGCAGGGGCGAGGCCGCGACCAGCATGGCGTCCCAGGGGCGACGCGGCACGGTCCGGGCGGTGGCCACGACGGTCACCAGGGCGCACAACGCCATCAGGATCGCCGTCACGTCGAAGAACCTGGTGCTCTGGGTGACCGGATCGGTGGCATCGTCGATCACCGAACCGACGGAACCTGCGGCGTACACCGTCGCCTGCATCACCGCGCCGGTGAGCACCGGGTACTCCAGGGCGTTGTCACGGTAGGCGATCTGGTCGTCGGCGAATCCGCGCTCGCGGTACAGGAAGGCGACGTCGCTGTAGCACATGGACGTCCACATCGAGCGGTCTGCTCGATCCGCCCATCCGTCGGACCGGCAGGGCTGATCAGCGATGAAGCCGAGCGCCAGGGTCAGGCTCGCGACCGCGAGAGCGATTCGCAGCGGCGTCCACCAGCGGCGTCGCACCATGCCCCGCCGACCGAACGGGCCTCCGATCCATTCACTGGCCGCTTGTACGACGGGGTCCTCGCGGCTGGGCGCGGCGATCGGCTCGTTCACGCCGGACATCGTGCCTGATTCCGGTGCCCGGTCTTCGGGCGCCCAGCCCTCGGGTGCGAGCCGATGTCAGCCGGTTTCGGTTCCGGCCGCACCACCCCAGGCGCCGCCGCCGTCACCACCATCGTCGTCCCCGTCGTCACGGCCGGACTCGGATCCGTTCTCGTTTCCGCGGTCGTTTCCGCGGTCCGTGCCCCCGTCGCCGCCGCCTTCACCCCATTGGTCTCCGGTCTCGTCGCCGCCGGAGTCATCGCCGCCGGAGTCGTCCCCGCCGGACTCATCGCTCCCGGAGTCATCGCCGCCGGAGTCGTCTCCGCCAGACTCATCGCTCCCGGAGTCGTCCCCGCCGGACTCATCGCCGCCAGAGTCATCGCCGCCGGAGTCGTCCCCGCCAGACTCGTCCCCGCCGGACTCGTCCCCGTCATCGGGCTCCGTCGGCTCGTCCGTGGGGGTCGGCGTGGACGTCGGCGACGGGTTCACGGCTTCACCGACCTCGGCGGGCTCGGGGAACTCGAGAACGTCCGTGCCCTCCAGCGCCCCGGCCATGAAGGCCGTCCACGTGCGAGCGGGGTACCCACCACCGCTGAACGTGCTCATGCCGCCAACGCCGTCGAGCGAGACGGTCCCGCCCTTCTCACCATCGCCTCTGAAGTACACCACCGACGTCGCCAACTGAGGCGTGTAGCCGGAGTACCAGGCGGTGAGGTCTTCATGGGTTCCGGTCTTGCCTGCCGACGGCCGCCCGAGTGCTTGCGCGGCCTCACCGCTGCCGTTCTCGACGACTCTGGTCAGTGCGTAGGTCGTATCGGCCACCACGCTGGGATCGAAGACCGCTTGCGGCGACTGGTCCATCTCGTAGCGGACGTTGCCCCCGGGCTCGGTGACCGACTTGACGGTGTACCAGTCTGCGTGCCGTCCACCCGCGGCCAGGGTCGCGTAGGCCTCGGCCATCTCGACCGCAGGGGTCGGCGCGATGCCGATCGAGACTCGAGGGTTGTCCCTGAGATTGTCGCCGTCGCTTTCCGGTGGCGGCATCGGCAGGCCGGCGGCCTCCATCGCATCGACGACCTTGTCGGCGCCGATGGTCATGGTGAGGTCGACGTAGGCGGTGTTGATGGAGCTCTCCGTGGCCCTGATGAGGTCGACGGGCTCGCCGTAGTCCTTGTCATCCTGGTTGTGGACCGGGGGGCCCAGACTCGGGTCGTCGAGCGTGTCGCCTGAGAACCGGCTCTCCAGCGAGATGCCTTCCTCCAGCGCTGCCACCAGGGCGAACGGTTTGACGTTGGAGCCGCCCTGCACGGCGCCGTCGACGGCGTCGTTGAACTGTTGCTTGACGTAATCGGGCCCGCCGTACAGCGCCCGGACGGCCCCGTCCCCAGGCTCGACGGCGGCGAGCGCCACTCGCACGTCCTCGGCGTTCTCAGTCGGGCGCTCGTTCTTGATGGCTTGCAGCGCCGCTCGCTGCGCCTTGCGATCGAACGTCGTGACGATTCGCAGGCCACCGGTGTCCAGGTCGTTCTCGGTGAATCCGTTGTCGAGGAGCTCGTCGCGGACCATCTTCAGCAGGTAGCCGTTGGGCCCGCCGTAGCGGTTGGTCGATTTCTCCGGCTGAACCGGCGGCGGCTTGACCTTGTTCGCCTCGGCCTCGTCGAGCGCGTCGATCGACACCATGCCGTCGACCACGTACCTGACCCGCTCGGCGAAGCGCTGTTCGTTCTCCGCCCCGAGGGTGGGGTCATAGCGGTGTGGAGACCGCAGGATCGAGGCCAGGCCCACGCATTCGGACAGGTTGAGTTCCGAGACCGGCTTGCCGAAGTACGACTTCGACGCGGTCTGGATGCCGTAAAGACCGCGGCCGAACCAGATGGTGTTCAGATACGACGCGAGGATGTCGTCCTTGTCGAGCTGCCGGTCGATCTTGACCGCGATGAACAGCTCCTTGACCTTGCGCGTCGCCGTCTGATCGTGCGTGAGGTAGTAGTTCTTGACGTACTGCTGGGTGATCGTCGAACCACCGCCGGCGGCGGTCGACCCGGAGTTGCGGATGTATCCCACACCGGCGCGCATGATGCCTACCGGGTCGAAGCCGCTGTTCTCGTAGAAGCTGCGGTCCTCGGCGGCGACGACGGCGTCCTGGCATGTCTGCGGGATGGCGGAGATGTCCACGCTCTCGCGGTTCTCCGCGCTGAACCGTCCCAACTCGGTCTTGCCGTCGTTCCAGTAGACGATGGTGGACTCCGACCGCGCGAAGTCGTTCGCCTCGGGGATGTCGGTCATGGCGTAGGCGATACCGATTCCGGCGACGACAGCGAGGACCATGCCGAGGAAGTACAGGCCGAACGCCTTCAGCGAGACGAACTTCCGCCAGCCGCGCTTGCGCCGCTTGGCGCCGTTGGGCCCCTGGCTGCCGGCGGCATACCGGCGACCGGACCGGCCTCCGGTCGACGCGGCAGCGCCGGCCTTGGTGCGCGACGACGACTGTCGTCCGGCCGCGCGGCCACCACGATCGCCACCCGCGCGGCGACGCCCTTGATTGGTCACAGAACTCTCGGTCGGGTCGGGGACATCGGTTCGGTCAGCGTGCACGCACCGAGCGCGCCTGACAGACGCAGAGCCTACGACGCTCTCACGTGCGGCAGTTTCGATCCTGCTCCCACAGTGCGTGCTTCAAACCTCCGACACGATACGCCCACCTCATCGTGGAAGCCCAAGCTTCCGGCGCGAACGTCTGTCACTCTGTCGACGGTGACTATCTGCCCGATGTATCATTCCGATACATCGGATCGAGAGGTTTCCGTCAAGTATTCCGCCGGGTACCGAGGAGTGTGCTGCGTGGGTCGACGTGCTGAGGCGCTGGAGCTGGCCGTGCTGGGCCTGCTTCACGACGCCCCGATGCACGGCTACGAGCTGCGTAAGCGGGTCAACTCGTTGCTCGGATGGGGGCGAGCGTTCTCCTACGGCACGTTGTATCCGGCGCTGAAGGAGATGGTCCGGCGGAACTATTTGGCCGAGGACGCGCCTGCCGATGCGACTGCTACGCAGCCAGCACGCAGTGGCCGTCGCGGCAAGATCGTGTACAAGCTCACGCCCGAGGGCAAGGAACGGTTCGCCGACCTGATGGCTCAGACCGGGCCCTCGGCATGGGACGACGAGCGCTTCGGCGTCCACTTCGCCTTCTTCGGGCGGGCGGACGCCGAGACTCGGATGCGGATCTTGCTCGGTCGGCGCAACCGGCTCCAAGAACGCCTCGACCAGTTCCGGTCGTCGCTCTCACGCACCAGAGAACGGCTGGACGCCTACACCCTCGAGCTCCAACGACACGGGCTCGAGTCGGTGGAACGCGAGGTCAAATGGCTTGACGACCTCATCAGTGCCGAGCAGGCATCGATCGGCACCACGACCGCACAGGCGCGCGCGACGAAGCCGCGCGCCACCGCCGGCGAGCCGCCGGCAGACCCCACTGAAAACGAAGGAGAGAACGGCCGATGAGCTCGGTTCGTGTAGGCATCGTCGGCGTGGGTAACTGCGCCGCGTCACTAGTGCAAGGCGTCCACTACTACAAGGACGCCGACCCGGCGACGAAGGTCCCTGGGCTGATGCACGTGCAGTTCGGCGATTACCACGTCGGCGACGTCGAGTTCGTCGCCGCGTTCGACGTCGACGCCAAGAAGGTGGGTCAGGATCTCTCCGCCGCCATCGCCGCGAGCGAGAACAACACCATCAAGATCTGCGACGTGCCGCCCACCGGGGTGACCGTCCAGCGCGGTCACACACTCGACGGCTTGGGCAAGTACTACCGCGAGACGATCACCGAGGACGACAGCGAGCCGGTCGACGTGGTCGCGGCACTCAAGGCCGCCCAGGTCGACGTGCTCGTGTGCTACCTGCCGGTCGGCTCCGAGCAAGCCGCCAAGTTCTACGCCCAGTGCGCGATCGATGCCGGCGTGGCGTTCGTGAACGCGCTGCCGGTGTTCATCGCCGGCACCAAGGAGTGGGCGGACAAGTTCACCGCCGCCGGCGTGCCGATCGTCGGTGACGACATCAAGTCGCAGATCGGTGCCACCATCACGCACCGCGTGCTGGCGCGCCTGTTCGAGGACCGCGGGGTCACGGTCGACCGCACGTACCAGCTCAACGTCGGCGGCAACATGGACTTCAAGAACATGCTCGAGCGCGACCGGCTCGAGTCGAAGAAGGTCTCGAAGACCCAGTCGGTGACGTCGCAGCTCGAAAACGGTCTGGATGATCGCAACGTCCACATCGGCCCGTCGGACTACGTGGCTTGGCTCGACGACCGTAAGTGGGCGTTCATCCGCCTCGAGGGCCGGAACTTCGGCGATGCCCCGGTGAGCCTGGAGTACAAGCTCGAGGTCTGGGACTCCCCGAACTCCGCGGGAATCATCATCGACGCCATCCGGGCGGCGAAGATCGCCAAGGACCGTGGCATCGGCGGCCCGATCCTGTCGGCGTCGTCGTACTTCATGAAGTCGCCGCCCGAGCAGTACTCCGACGATGTGTGCCGGGCGAAGGTGGAACAGTTCATCGCTGGAGAGATCGAGCGCTGAGCGAGCGGAGGTAGCGGCGTCGCGGAGCAGCCGCTGCCGGAGCCGAGCGAAGCCGAGATCTCGACCCAGCGAGCCTGGAGAGATCGAGCGCTGAGCGCGTAGCCCACCTCGTGTTCTGGAGGGTTGTCCACGCTTCGAGGCGTGTCGAGAGGTGGATGACCCTCCAGAAGTGACGAGGGCGGGCACGCGTGCGACCCGCCCGGTATCCACCATTTGGACAGCATCGGGTGCCCGAACGTCTACTCCTGGCTGGCGCATGTGCACCGTTCGTCCGCTCTGAGCTGTTCAGACCTCCCGAGGCAGGCATTCTGGCGATCGTGATCATCGATCGCGCCGCCCAGTTGCCCGCCCGCGACCCTCGTCGTGCAGGCGGATTTGGAGGCCTCGTCTACCATTTCCGTCATGCTCGGATGGCTGGGGTGGCGAGATTCGGTGTTCCATCCATCGGTCGCCTATTGACAGAACGCACCTGGGAAGCAAGCGTCGTCTAGCGGCGCATGTGCGGCCCGGTGCACAACTGCGGCCACGAGGAGCCTGTGTCGCTCACCCGAGAGCGGCCACGGGGGACGACAGAGGAAGGATGCATCGATGACGCGGACCGCGCGAGGACGCCGTGGCAACGACGGCGCCACGAAGCGGGCGCGCGCGAACGAGCGCCCCACCGACAAGCCCAGCCGGATGAAGGGGGTTTCGTCGGGACGGGAACGCTCCAAGTCGGCGTGGCATTCGTTCCTGCACGACCGAAGCGTGCGATCGCGGGTCGCGGCCCTTGTCTTGGTGCCCTTGCTGGGCACCCTTGTTTTGGGCACGCTGTTCTTCCGGGGCGCCTTGGACGACGCATCGTCGGCGTCTCGGGTGGAGAGCCTGGCCGAAGTCGGCTTGTCCGCCGTCGACGCCCTGAGCGCGGTTCAGAACGAGCGGGACGTCACCGGCCTGTTCGAGGGTGGGGGCACCGGCGCCGGCGCGGTCAGCGACGCCCGGGCGGCTACCGACGAAGCCCTCGCCGATCTCAAGGAGCAGCTCGACGAGCGCCGCGACGACGACCTCGGCTCGTCGTTCGAGGGCGCCATCATTGCCTTCGATCGCGAGACCGAGCGCCTCGAGGGGTACCGTTCGCAGCGCGACGCGCAGAACCCGCCGTTCGACCAGGGCGGCACCAACGGCTACCACCGTTTCGCCGAGGCGCTGCAGCGCATCATCACCGCGTCCGGATCGGTGGCGGACGACCCGCTGCTCACCCGCCGCATCAATTCGCTGGCCGACATCGCCCAGGCCGTGGAGTCCGCGTCGATGGAGCGCGGCATCGTCGCGTTCTTCATCGAACCGGGCGAGCAGCCCACCCCCGCCAACCGCGACCAGGCCACCATCCTCCAAGGCGAGCAGGACTTGCTGCTCACGGGCCGGTTCATCAGCGGCTTCGGCTTCACCGACCAGGCCCGCATCTACTCCAACCAGATCTTCGTCGGCAACCGTGAGATCGCCACCGCGCGTAGCGACATCAGCAACGGGGTGGCGGCGCGCACGACCAAGGAAGAGTGGTATTCGGCGGCGACGAACCGCATCGACAGCCTGCGCGACATCGAGCAGGAGACCGCTGAGCGCGTTCTGACGCGTGCATCGTCCGAGACCGACAGTGCTCGCCTCACTGCGGGCCTCAGCGCACTCGCAGTGCTGCTGGTTCTCGGGTTGACGGTCTACCTGACCATCGTCGTGGCGAGGTCGATCATCGGCCCGCTGCGACGGCTGCGGGCCTCGGCGCTCGAGACCGCTCAGACGCACCTCCCGGCGCTGGTCGATCGCGTACAGCGCGACGGCCCGGCGGCCGCCCGCGACACCGAGCAGGCCGTGCGCGCCGAGGGCCGCGACGAGATCGGGCAGGTGGCCACGGCGTTCAACGACGTGCACTCCACCGCGGTCACCGTCGCGGCCGAGCAGGCCCTGCTGCGGCAGAACCTCGACACCATCGTGGTCAACCTGTCCCGCCGTACACAGTCGCTGGTCGACCGGCAGCTCGGTGAGATCGAAGGTCTCGAACAGCGCGAGCGTGATCCCGACCAGCTGAGCACCCTGTTCCGGATCGACCACATGGCCACCCGCGTCCGGCGGCACGCCGAGAGTCTGCTGGTTCTCGCCGGGGTCGAAGAGATGCGCAAGCACAGCGGCGCGGCCGGCGTCCTCGATGTCGTGCGTACCGCGGTCGGCGAGGTCGAGCAGTACCCGCGGGTGAAGTTCGGCGTCATGCCCACCGACCTGGTCGCAGCCGGTGCCGTGGACGACATCGCGCACTTGCTGGCCGAGCTCATCGACAACGCGACCGAGTTCTCCGCGCCGGCGACGCCGGTGCGGGTGACCAGCCAGCCGCTGCTCGGTGGCGGGCTGCGTCTGCAGGTCACCGACTCCGGGCTGGGGATCCCGGAGGCCCAGCTCGCCGAGCTCAACGAGCGGTTGCGCAACGCCGGAGACATCGACGTCGCGGCTTCTCGCACCCTGGGTCTCTACGTGGTGGCTCGCCTGGCGGCCAAGCACGGCGTCCAGGTACGACTGGAGGCCGTACCCGAGGGCGGTACCGCCGCTCAGGTCGACCTCCCGGCTCACTTGATCTTGTCGCCGTTGGACACGAACGAAGGCCTCGCGCCGGTGACCGCGGAAACCGAGGTCGACGACGCACCTTCGGCGGTCTCGACCGATCACGGATTCGGCTCCCTGGATGGCGTCAATGGCGAAACGCCTGCGGTCTCGCCGCTGACGGCCACCGGACTGCCCCGTCGGGCGGCGCACGAGCGGCAGGACACCGACACGAGCTTCCCGGCCTACGACTCCGGTCAGCCCGGCGAAGGGGACCGGCCGACCTGGCCCGCGGTTCACCCGACGTCACCGGACTCCGCGCCTACGGGCCCACAGCCGGTGAACGCACGCAGCGACCAGCCACTCGCATCACCCAGCGAGTCCGTCCGGTCGATCTACGACGACGCTCCCGACCAGGCCAGCGAGCCCGCTCCCGCCGACCAGTCGACGTGGCGCTCGCCTGCGGCCTCACACCAGTCCGGCGACAACGGGCTGGCCGGTTCGGGCACCCGCCCGGAGGCCACCCGTCCGCCGGCGGAACCAGCCGCTCGGCCGTCGTTGCGCGCGCCCGAGCCTGAGCTCCCCGAAAGCGACTCGCCGATCTTCGACTCGGTCGCGTCGGCGTGGTTCAGCAAGTCCACGACGGCACGCGACTGGTCGAGCCCGGCTGATGAAGGCTGGCGCAAGGCCGCTGAAGCCCTGCGCTCCGCCGAGGAGGCCGCGAGCGCTCGCCGCAGCCAGCGCGACACCGAGCCGATTCCGGACGCCACCCGCCCACCGGCCGCTCCCAGTCGACCCGAGGCGCCGCCGCGCGCTCCGGAGCCTGTCGCCGAGCAGTCGCAGCCGACCATCAACGCTTCCGGGTTGCCGGTGCGTCGCCGTGGCGCGTCGCTCGTGCCTGGTTCCATCGGCGCTCAGCCCGAGGCCGAGCAGCCCAAACGTCCGGCCGCGCAGTCCAAGGACGCTGAGACGGTCGCCTCCACGCTGTCGAGCCTGCAGCGAGGCGTCGGCCGCGGCCGTGAAGAGACCGGTGGCTGGGTTCCCAAGCGACCTGGCGACCCCGAGAGGAGCAATAAGTGACCAACGCGTCCCATGACGAGCTCGGTTGGCTGTTGGACCGGTTCGTCGATCGCACGACCGGCGCGGCGCACGCCGTTGTCGTGTCAGCCGATGGTCTGCACCTGGCCGGGTCCACCGGCATGCCCCGCGAGCGTGGTGAGCAGCTCGCGGCCGTGGTCTCCGGGTTGGCGAGCTTGACCGTGGGGGCTTCGCTGATTCTCGGCGCTGGCGAGGTCCAGCAGACGTTGGTCGAGATGGCGAACGGCTTCCTGCTGGTCATGGCCGTCGGCGACGGTGCGCACCTGGCGGTTCTGGCGGCAGCCGACGCCGATCTCGGCCAGGTCGGATACGAGATGGCGCTGCTCGTCGAGCGTGTCGGCGCAGCGCTGAACCCGGCCAGCCGCGTGGGGTGATCGTGCCGTGCGCAGAGGCCGGATGTGGTGGGATCGGATCGAGACGACCGACGATCTGACGATCCCTTCAGGGAGCTGGAGGTAAACGATGGCTACACCCGACGGGCGGCGCGTGCGACCGTATCTCGCGACGCGCGGACGGACACGTCCGGTTCAGGACATCGCCATCGAGGCGCTCGTGTCGACAACCAGCACCGGCCGGAGCGCCGGGGCCGACCCGGAACCCGAGCGCGAGCGGATTCTGCGCCTGTGCCATTCTCCCCGTTCGGTCGCCGAGGTGGCGGCCATCGTGTCGATGCCTCTCGGAGTGGCCCGTGTGCTTGTTGCCGATCTCGAGACCGAGGGTCTTGTGCGGGTCGCTGACCCACACGCGGCCTACGCCGGTTCCTCTGAACCGGCCCGAAACCTCAGCGTGCTGGAAAGGGTGAGGGATGGGCTTCGTCGACTCTGAGGTGTCCGGCGGCACACACGCCGACCAGGACGCGCTCTCGGTCAAGATCGTCGTGGCCGGCGGCTTCGGCGTCGGCAAGACGACGTTCGTCGGTGCGGTGAGCGAGATCGAGCCGTTGCGCACCGAGGCACTCATGACCGAGGCGTCGACAAGCGTCGACGACTTGAGCATGTTGCCCGAGAAGCGGACGACGACCGTCGCCATGGACTTCGGCCGCATCACGTTGGCCGACGACCTCGTCCTCTACCTGTTCGGCACGCCGGGTCAGAACCGGTTCTGGTTCATGTGGGACGACATCACGCGCGGGGCCATCGGCGCGGTCGTCCTGGTCGACACCCGCCGGCTGGCCGATTGCTTCGGGGCCATCGACTACGTCGAGCAGCGCGGTATCCCGTTCCTGGTCGCGCTCAACGCCTTCGACGGCGTTCAGGAGCACGACGCCGAAGACGTCCGCGACGCGCTCCAGGTCGGCCCCGAGGTCCCGTTCGTGGTGACCGACGCTCGTGAGCGCGAGTCGGTGAAGACCGTTCTGGTCACTCTGGTCGAACACGCCATGTCGCTGATCCAGCAAGCCTGAACGCGATGCTCTGCTGACAGCAGAGCATCGCGGGACCGCTCAGCCGACGATCACCGGCTCTCCGGTTGCTCGGCCCACCAACGCAGCAGTTCCTCGCGCGCCTCGTCTTCGTCGAGCGGGCCGCGGTCGAGGCGGATGTCGAGCATGTGCTTGCGGGCGCGCCCGACGACCGGCCCAGGTGGGATCCCGAGAATCTGCATGATCTGGTCGCCGTCGAGATCCGGGCGGATGGCCGCCAGTTCCTCTTCGGCCTGCAGCCGCTCGATGCGCTGCTCGAGGTCGTCGTAGGCCCGTTGCAGCGCCTGTGCCTTGCGCTTGTTGCGCGTGGTGCAGTCCGCCCGAGTCAGGATGTGCAGCCGTTCGAGCTCGTCACCGGCGTCGCGGACGTAGCGCCGCACCGCCGAATCGGTCCAATCGCCGCCACCGTAGCCGTGAAAGCGCAGGTGAAGTGCGGTGAGTTCGGTCACGCTCTGCACCACCGACGAGGGATACCGCAAAGCGGTGAGACGCTTCTTCGCCATCTTCGCGCCGACGACATCGTGGTGGTAGAAGCTGACCCCGCCGCCCGGCTCGAACCTGCGCGTCTTGGGCTTGCCGATGTCATGCAACAGCGCCGCGAGCCTGATCACCAGGTCCGGGCCCCCGTCCGGGAGGCGATGCTCCAGGTCGATCGCCTGCTCGAGCACCGTCAGGGAGTGCTCGTAGACGTCCTTGTGCCGGTGGTGTTCGTCGATCTCCAAGCGCAGCGCCGGCAGTTCGGGCAGGACGTGGTCCGCCAGGCCGGTGTCGACCAGGAGGGTCAGCCCAGCCCGGGGTCGCGGCGAGAGCAGCAGCTTGGTCAGTTCGTCGCGGATCCGCTCCGCTGAGACGATGGTGATCCGGTCGGCCATGTCACTCATCGCCGTCACGACGTCCGGAGCCACGTCGAAGTCGAGTTGGGCGGCGAAGCGCGCAGCGCGCATCATCCGCAGCGGGTCGTCGGAGAACGACTGCTGCGGGGTGCCCGGGGTCCGGATGGTTCGACGGCTCAGGTCGCCCAATCCGCCGTAGGGGTCGATGAAGTCGTGCCCGGGCAGGGTCACGGCCATCGCATTGATGGTGAAGTCGCGCCGGATCAGGTCGTCGTGAATCGAGTCGCCGTACGACACTTCGGGTTTGCGGCTGTCGCGGTCGTAGATGTCCGAACGGTACGTCGTGATCTCGATCTGGAACTCACCTTTGCGCCCACCGATGGTGCCGAACGCGCGCCCGACGTCCCAGACGGCGTCGGCCCACCCGGACAGCAGGCGTTTCGTCTCGTCCGGGTGGGCTGACGTGGTGAAGTCGAGGTCATGACCGAGACGGTCGAGCAGCGCATCGCGCACCGAACCGCCGACGAGCGCGAGCTGGTGGCCCGCCGCTTCGAAGCGCCGGCCGAGCTCGTCGGCGACCGGAGAGATGCGTAACAGTTGGCGCACCGCCTGGCGTTGTGCCACGGACAGCTGCTGCGTCAGGTCGTTACGTTCGGTCACGACGCACCAGGGTACGAGGTGCAGATGAGCCGCCGTGGACGGGACGGCTCGTGGCCCGCGCGAGGCCGGCGGCGGCGCGCCGACCCGGATCGAGCAGGAGCAATACGGTTAGTCTGGACGTATGCCCGGCGAGCCGTCTCCTCCAGCCGACGGCTCGCACCACCGGCGACGCCGCGGCCAGAGGCGTCGCCGCGGGAACCGCCCGAGGCTTCGGACGGTCACCGAGACCTCCGCCGGAGGTCTCGTGGTCGACCGGGTCGAGTGCGCGTCGTGCGTCGTGCTCATCGGGCGGATCGATCGACGCGGTCGGCTGGAGTGGGTGCTGCCGAAAGGACACGTGGAGGACGGTGAAACTGCAGAGCAGGCTGCGGTTCGGGAGGTCTCGGAGGAGACTGGTCTGACATCGCGGGTCATCACCGCGGTGGGCGACATCGACTACTGGTTCGTGGCGGACGACCGGAGGATCCACAAGACGGTGCATCACTTTCTCCTCGAAGCCACGGGTGGGAGCCTGAGCACCGACGACGTGGAGGTGAGTGAAGTGGCCTGGGTGCCGCTGGGCGAGTTGGCCGGGCGGATGCGTTACGCGTCCGAGCGCCGGCTGGCCCGTAGGCTCCCCGACCTGCTGTCCACGTACTCGAGCAGGGACTGTCCATGACGTGGCTCGGTCGCGTCCGGC
The DNA here is from genome assembly GCF_027324685.1 of Haloactinopolyspora sp. Classification (NCBI taxonomy): domain Bacteria; kingdom Bacillati; phylum Actinomycetota; class Actinomycetes; order Jiangellales; family Jiangellaceae; genus Haloactinopolyspora; species Haloactinopolyspora sp. Next base: position 24,825 of record NZ_DAHVSH010000026.1, on the reverse strand, counting down.
GGGCGGTGTTGGCCACCGGACTCCTCAGTGCCACGGTCCTTCCCGCGGCGGCCGGCTCGGCCGGTGCCGCAGATCCGGCTACCGGACCGCCCGGCCCGATGGTCGTCGCCGCACTGCACACCGTCGCGCCAAGCGCCTTGACGAGCACCGATGAGACTCTGGTGCTCAGCGGGACGGTGCAGAACGCCGGCGACGAAGCCATCCAGAACGCACAGGTGTTGCCCCGGTTCAGCCGGGTACCCGTCCAAGCGCGCGCCGACATCAGCCGTGTCGGCACCGACGACACTCTCAACTGGGGCGCACGGTACAGCGACGTCTACGACCCCATCGACGACACCCTCGAACCAGGTGAGTCGCAGCCGTTCTCCCTCACCATCCCGACTGAGCTTCTCGACTTCGGCGACACCGGCGTGTATGTCGTCGGCGTCGACGTCATGGGCTCACCGCAGGACAGCGAAGACCGGCTGCGGTTGGACACGGCACGCACCGTCGTGCCCTGGCTACCTGACGACGACACACTGCCGCGCGTGCCGGTGAGCATGCTGTGGCCGCTGGCCGCCCGACCGGCGATGCTGCCCGACGCCACCCTGCTCGATAACTCTCTCGCGGCCCAGATCGGCGCCGGCGAGCCGCTGACCGAACTGGTGAAGGCGGCCGCCGACGCCCCGGTGACCTGGGCGATCGACCCCGACCTGCTCGACACCGCCGAGGTGATGGCCCAGGGTTACCAGGTCATGTCGGCATCCGGCCCGATCGAAGGGTCCCAAGCCGACAGCGACACCGCGCGCGACTGGCTGTCGGCGCTGCGCCAGGCGGCCTCCGGCCACCAGGTGGTGAACCTGCCGTATGCGGTTCCCGACATCGAAGCCCTAGCCGCCACCAACGCCGATCTGGCCGGTACGGTCATGCGCCGCTCGATCGCCGTATCGACCGCCCAGGGGCTGCGTCCCGGTTCATTGGCCACCACGAAAGCGCCGGTGGGGTGGCTCGACCGGAGCTCGGTCACCGGGCGGGCCCTCGGGGCGCTGGCCGTCGCCGGGGTGAACACCGTCATCGTGCCGGGGGACGCCGTGTCTCCACGGCCCGGACCCACCGCGGCCACGTTCAGCCTCGGTGAGGCGGCCCTCGACGCCGTGGTCACCGACGTCGGGCTCGATGACGCGATCAGCGACGCCGTGGCCGCCACTGACACTCAGGCCGGCGCTCTCGACGTACGGCAGCGGTGGTTCGCCGAGACCGCGTTCATCGCCATGTCCACCGACGACGACGCCAGTCCCGCCCCGGTCGTGGCTGCGCCTCCCCTGCGCTGGCGGCCGGAGGCCACCACCGCACGGGCCGTCGTCCGCGCCTGGACGTCGATTCCGTGGGTGGAGCCGATGTCGCTCGACGACGCTGTCGCCGGTGCGAACGCCCGAGAGCCCCAGCCGGTCGAGCCGCAACCTGACGACAGCGCAAATCTGCTTCCCGCGACCAACGTCGACGCCGCAGCCGACGTTCACGAGCGGGCCGGCCAGTACGCCAGCCTGCTCGCCGATCCGGACGACGCACCCGACGGCCTGCCCTTGGCGCCGGTGCGCGCCACCTCGAGCGGGTGGCGCGACGACCCAGCCGCCGGCGAAGCCTACGCGCAGACCATCGACGACGACCTCTCTCGTCATCTCGACGACGTGAGCGTCACCGTGCCGGAGTCCGTCACGCTCTCGAGCCGCAACGGGACTTTCCCGTTGACGGTCACCAACGACCTTCCGCAGGCGATCTCCGTCGGCCTCGACATCGACTCGGCCAACGTCGACCGCTTGCAGATCGACGATGTCGAGGTTCAGCAGATAGAGCCTGGCGCCCGCGAACTCGTCCAGGTGACCGCTCAGGCCGCCGCCAACGGCAAGGTCCCGATCAATGTCCAGCTGACCACCAGCGATGGTGTCGCCATCGGGCCGATGCGCCCGACCGTGGTGAACGCCACCGACTACGGCACCATCGGATGGGTCATCGTCGCCGGGGCCGGGGCGCTGTTCGCCGTGACGCTCGTCCGCCGTGCCGTGCGCAGCCGCCGAACGCCGGACGAACCCGATGCCGAGCACGACGCAGACACCCCTGCCGCCGATCCGGTTCAGGAGGCGAGCAGGTGACGTCGACCCAAGAGCCCCGCTCGCCGGGACTGCTCGGTTCGAGCGCCGTCATGGCCGCCGGAACCGTGGTCTCGCGGCTGACCGGCTTCGCCCGGGCTGCGGTCATCGCGGCCGCCATCGGCCTGACCGCCACCACGGCGGACGTGTTCAACGTGCCCAACGTCATCCCGAACATGATCTACATCCTGGTCGGCGGTGGCGTTCTCAACTCGGTGCTCGTCCCGGTCCTGGTTCGGGCGATCAAGAACGACGCGGACGGCGGCCAGGCGTTCTCTCAACGGCTGTTCAGCCTGGCGGTGACGGTCCTCGGGCTGGCGACGATCGCGGCCGTCCTGGCGGCGCCGTGGATCATGCAGGTGATCGTCGACGACCGCTATCTCGAACCCGAGATGCGCCCGTACTTCGACAACATGGTCGCCTTCGCGCGCTTCTGCCTGCCGCAGATCTTCTTCTACGGCCTGTACGTGCTGATCGGGCAGATGCTCAACGCCAAGGGTCGGTTCGGACCGATGATGTGGTCCCCGATCCTCAACAACGTCGTCGCCATCGCGGTGTTCGCCGCGTTCCTGGTCGTCTACGGGAAGCAGGGCTTCGAGCCGTTCACGACGAATCAGACCCTGTTGCTCGGGCTGGGCTCCACGTTCGGGGTCGTGGCGCAGGCGCTGGTCCTCCTGCCGGTCCTGCGCAAGACCGGCTTCTCGTTACGGTTCCGGACCGACTGGCGTGGCCAGGGGCTGGGCGAGCCGATCCGGCTGGGCCTGTGGACGTTCGGTTTCGTCGTGGCCAACCAGTTGGCGTACTTGGTGGTCGTCAACGTCGCCTCGGGTGCGAGCAGTGCAGCGGCCGGCGACGCCGGGGCCGGCTACTCCGTGTACGCCAACGCCATGCTGATCATGATGGTGCCGCATTCGGTCATCACGGTGTCGCTGGCCACGGCACTGCTCCCCCGGTTGTCGGACCTCGCCTCGGAGGGCCACCTCGACGACGTCCGCACCAAGCTCGTCTCCGCGATCCGGATGTGCCTGGCCATCATCATCCCGCTGGGTGCGCTGATGGCCGCCTTGGCCTTCCCGCTCACGGCGATGATCTTCGACCACGGCTCCGCGCAGGGGCAGACCGGCCGGCTCGCGCTCACTCTGATCCTGCTCATGCCGGGACTCGTCGGCTTCACCGTCCACTATCTCGCGTTGCGCGGGTTCTACGCGCTGCAGGACACCAAGACCCCGTTCTTCACCCAGATCTGGGTGTCGGCGGTGATGATCGCCGCGGCGGTGGGCATCGCGGTGGTCGCGCCGGCCGCCCAGTACGTCACCATGGCCCTGGCCGGCGGTTACAGCCTCGCGTACATCGTCGGATCGACCATCGGCGTCCTGCGTTTGCAACGACGGATCGGGACCCTGGGCGGCAGCCGGATCGTCCAGCACACGGTCCGGCTGACGATGCACTCGCTGATCGCCGCCGGGATCGCGTGGCTGGTGTGGCGCGGCTGGACCGGTCTCGGCGTGCTCAGCAGCGCGCCGACGCTGATCGTCCGCCTGATCGAACTGGTCATCGGCGGCCTCGTCGGCGTCACCGTGTTCATCGGCCTCGCCTACGCCTTCCGCGTCGACGAAGTGCGGCGCGCCATCGCGATGATCATGGCGAAGCTGCGCGGAGCCCCGCCCGTGGCCCCGGCGCAGGTCGACATCGGCGACCTGCTCGAGGACACCGCGGAATACCAGCTGCCAGCTGAAACCGGCACGCTGAGCATCTTCCGCCGACCGGTCGACCCCGGCATGACCTCGGAGTTCTTCCTCGACGAGACCCTGCCCGGCGTCCCCAGCTTCTTCGACACCGCGGCCGGGGGCATCCGCACCGCGAGCACCCACCCCCCGGCTCCGCCGAGCCCGATCGTGCCGGCCGTGCCACCGGCCGACACCCAGCCGAACCGGTCCGGCGATGCTGGCTCGCTGCCCCCACCGGGCGGCACCGTCCAGCCTGGTCAACGCCGCACGCTGGCCGGACGCTACCGGTTCGAACGACTTCTCGACGATTCCGACGGCGTGCACTCCTGGCAGGCGGTGGATGACGTCCTGCGCCGCGCCGTGTTCATCCAGTCCGTCGACGCGAACGACCCGCGTGCGCTGGGATTCGTCACCGCGGCGCGCGTGTCGTCCACCGTCTCCGACCCGCGTTTTCTCCGCGTGCTCGATGTCGGGACGGACGACGTCGCCTACGTGGTGCGCGAATGGACCCCTGGGCAGAGCCTCGCCATGCTGCTCGGCGCCGGCGCCTTCGCGCCGGACCAGGCCGCGGCCATCGGGCGCGAGGTCGCCGAAGCGCTGGCCACGGCCCATTCCCAGGGCATGTCGCACCGCCGCATCGACCCCACCCTGGTCTTCGTGACAGCCGACGGATCGATCAAGATCGCCGGCCTCGAGACTGAACATGCGCTGCGCGGACCGAGCCCGGTACCGAACCCGCCCAGCGACCCGGCGCATCCCGATCCCGCGGAGCTCGACGCGATCGGCATCGGCAGTGTGCTCTACGCCGGGCTGACGGCTCGCTGGCCGGCGGGCCCATGCGGCGGCTTGGCGCCGGCCCCGCATATCGACGGTCGTCTCTGCTCGGCCCGCCAGGTTCGGCCTGGAGTTCCGACGATGCTCGACGCCGTGACCGACCGGGCCATCGGGCACGCCCGGCGCCATCACGCCCCGCCGTTGGTGACGCCGTTGGCGGTCGCAGCGGAGTTGAGTTCCGGCTCGCGGGGCTGGCGGCCGATGGTGGCCGAGCCGAACGTGTACGCCGACGACCGACCCGCTGTTCTCGACGAGCCCGGCGCGGCCGGCACCGTCGGGCGGGTCGAACCGCGCCGCGAACGGCGCAAGTCCGGACGGGCGTCCCGGGTACTCGGCGTCATGGCCGCGACGCTGTTGCTCGTGGGCTCGACTCTCGTGGGTCTTCAGCTCTTGCTCGGCGCCATCGACGATGCGACCAACGACGATCCTGGGGCGGCTGACACGCCCTCGGCCGGCGACACCACGTCCGGCGAGGAGACACCCGCGGCCGATCCCACACCGCTCGAGGTGGCCGAGGCGAAGGACTTCGATCCCGACGGCAACGGCGAAGAGAACCCCAGCGACGTCGGCAACGTTCTCGACGGTGACGATGAGACCGCTTGGACCACCGTCAATTACTACGACCCGATGGAGGCGCAGAAGGCCGGCGTCGGGCTCTACCTCGACCTCGGTGAAGCCGTCGACGTACGAGAGATCCGCCTCGATCTGCTCAACGAGGGGTCGTCGCTCGAGCTTCGCGTGGCCGCCGAAGACGCCGACGACGCCCCTGACGATCTCGACGACTGGACCGTCATCGACGAGATCGAGGGAGCCGATCAAAATGTCGTGCACGGTCTGGACGAGGCCGTCACGACGCGCTACGTGCTCGTGTGGTTCACTGCGTTGCCACTGGACGGCGACAACTATCGTGGCGGCATCACGAATGCGGAGGTGCTGGGGTGACAGGACCCTCGTCCGCGCCAGCGGCCAGTGACGCAGAGCTGCTTCGCAGGCACGTCGACGGCGATTCCGCAGCCTTCGGCGAGTTGGTCGGACGACATCAGGATCGATTGTGGGCCGTGGCCCTGCGCACGTTGGGCGACCCCCATGAGGCCGCCGATGCACTCCAGGACGCCATGATCAACGCCTTCCGCCGCGCGGGCTCGTTCCGCTCGGAATCCGCGGTCACCACGTGGCTGCACCGCATCGTCGTCAACGCCTGCCTCGACCGGGTGCGGCACAACGCCGCTCGCCCGGCCGACCCCGTGGCCTTCGACGGCACCGAAGTCCCCGGCGCGATGCCGACGACGGCACCGCGGGCCGATCCTGCCGAGCAGACCGCGTTGCGACTCGATTTGGAGCAAGCGCTGGCCACACTGCCCGACGACCAACGAGTCCCGCTCGTGCTGGTCGATGTCGAGGGCTACCCGGTCGCCGAAGCCGCAGAACTGCTCGGACTGCCGGTCGGCACCATCAAGAGCCGCTGCGCACGGGCCCGAGCCAAACTGTTGCCGTTGCTTTCGCCCGGATGGTCCGCTCCCGAGGGGAACCAACCTTCCGGGGCCGACGTCCCATCCTCGACCACGCATGGGCAAGGAGGTGAGCACCGATGAGTACGACTGGACCGCATCCGTCCTCCGAGGTGCTCGCCGAGTACGTCGAAGGCAGCCTGACTGACGACACCACGGCCGTCGCCGCCCACGTGGAGCGTTGCTCGGACTGCCAGGACGTGATGGAGCAGCTGAACGCCGTGCGCGTCGCACTGCGCGACCTTCCGGCAGAGCAGCCGGTCCCGGAGCACGTGTCGGCTCGGCTGTCCGCCGCCATCTCGGCCGAGGCAGCCGGTCGCGGCGAATCCTCCGGCGCGTCGGTCCCGGGCGGAGACGCCGACCCCGGCACCGTCGCGTGGTTCCGACGACGCGCCCCTCGCGCGCTGGCCTTGGCTGCGAGCGTGGCCGTCGTCGGTTTGGCCGGATACGTGGCCGTGACGTCGGACGACGGCGGCGGCGACATGACGTCCGCGGGGAGCTCGGGCCAGGCGGGCGAATCCAGCGAGCTCGAGTCCGGGCCGAAACAGCACAACCAGGCCCAGGACGAATCAGAAGTGCTGGACGACGATTCGGCGGAGCCCGATTCAGCGGGGTCCGGCGCAGCGGCTCCCGCGCCCGCTGATCTCCGCAGCGCGGTCAATGACGTGTGGGAGAACGACGCCGAGCTCGCGCCCGAGTGTGGCGCGGCGCTCGCTGCCGAACTCGGGCTGAGCCTGGTCGGGTCGACCGATTCCGGACCGGGTGTGCTCGTCGTGTTGGAGGACGAAGCAGCTGGTCAACTGCACGGTCACTTGGTCCCGACGTGTGGTTCGACCACGACTGAGGAGCTTTCCGTGCCGGTCACGCTTCCCCGGCCGTAGTGAGATCGAGCACGCCGCGCTCGGGGAATGTCGGCGGCCTAGGATCGGTTGTGGCAGGTGACAGGCGAGTAACGGAAGGCGCCAGCGTGACGGACACGAGGAATCTCATCATCATCGGTTCCGGCCCGGCCGGGTATACCGCCGCCATCTACGCGGCACGAGCACGGCTCGATCCACTGGTCCTCGAAGGCGAGGTCACGTGGGGCGGTGCACTCATGAACACCACGGACGTCGAGAACTACCCCGGCTTCCGGGACGGCATCATGGGCCCGGCGCTGATGGAAGAGATGCGCGCACAGGCCGAACGGTTCGGCGCCGAGATTCTCACCCGCGACGCCACCGAGGTCGACCTCACCGGCGACGTGAAGTCCGTCACCGACAGCAACGGTGACGTTCACCATGCCCGCGCCGTTATTCTCGCAACCGGCTCCGGCTATCGCGAGATCGGACTCGAGAACGAGAAGCGGCTTTCCGGCCACGGCGTGTCCTGGTGTGCCACCTGTGACGGCTTCTTCTTCCGCGACCAGGACATCGCCGTCGTCGGCGGCGGTGACTCGGCCATGGAGGAGGCCACGTTCCTCACTCGGTTCGCGCGGAAGGTCTACGTCATTCACCGTCGCGACGAGTTGCGTGCCTCCAAGGTCATGCAGGAACGGGCCTTCGCGAACGAGAAGATCGAGTTCATCTGGAACACCGTCGTCACCGACATCATCGGTGACGACAGGGTGAACGGCTTGGTGCTGCGCGACACGGTCACCGGCGAAGAGCGCACGCTCGACGTCACGGGACTGTTCGTCGCCATTGGCCACGATCCCCGGTCCGAGCTGTTCAAGGACCAGGTCAAGCTCGACGACGAGGGGTACGTGCTCGTCGACGCACCGTCCACGCGAACCAATCTCCCCGGGGTCTTCGCGGCAGGAGATCTCGTCGACCACACCTACCGGCAGGCGATCACCGCTGCGGGCACCGGTTGCCAGGCGGCACTCGATGCCGAGCGGTACCTCGCCGACATCGAGGTCGCGCAGAACGTCAAGGCCGAACTCGTCGTCTCGTGACACCTCGAGCCACATACAAGGAGTGAATATGGGAAACATCCAGCACGTCACCGATGCCGACTTCGACGAGAAAGTCCTGAAAAGCGACAAACCGGTACTTGTCGACTTCTGGGCCGAATGGTGCACACCCTGCCGAATGATTGCCCCGGTACTCGAAGAAATCGCAAGCAACCAGGACAAACTCGACATCGTCAAGCTCAACACGGACGAGAACCCCGAGCTCGCGGCCAAATACGGCATCACGTCCATTCCCGCTTTGAAGGTCTTCGACCGCGGTGAGGTCGTCAAGGAGATCATCGGAGCCAAGCCCAAGGCGGCTCTGCTCAACGAGCTCGGTGACTACGTGAACTGATTTCGACGGACGTTCAATCTCTCGCACGCCCGCCGAGGGCTCCAGCCTTCGGCGGGCGTCGCGCGTCGAGGGCCTGTGCAGTCGCGGTCAAATCGGGGTCATCTAGACAAAGCGACCAGCTTTCGTCGTAACTACATCGTCCAGACCTCTTGCTCATCACGCCGATCAGTCATTCAATGGCATATCCGCTCAAACAAGCCACTCCGTTTGCCGATGAACTCGTTGTACCGGATCATCTCGTCACGGAAGTCCTTGCACGGACACCTACGTTGGCATCGGCTCGCTGAAACGCGTGATCGCCATCGCGAAGAGGTATGCATGGAATACAGAGACGATTTCTCGAACGCAGAGAGCGCGGCCATCGAGGCTTACACCTCCATGGCCGTCCGGCACACGATGCTGCTGTTGCTGGGCATCACCACGATGATGGCCTCGATCGTGGCGATCGCGTTGGCCGCGACCGGCACTGTCCTCGACCTTCTCGGGGTAGCCGAATTGCACGACGGATTCGCACCCGTCGCCGCGGTCGGCCTCGGTTGCGGTGCCATCGACTTCATCGCCCGCCGCCGCGACAACGACTACGTCGCCGGCCTGGCGACGATCGCCGGGCAGGGTGCGCTGACCACGGCCGGCGTCGTGGCGCTGCTCGGCTGGTTCTCGTCTGGATGGTGGGTCGTCGCCGTGGCGCTCGCGGCCGGCGCCACCACCAGCTCGATCTTGTTCAAGTACCCCGAGTGGGAGATTCAGGCCCAGCAACTCGAACGCTTCGTTCGGGTCCCGCCGGACGGGGACGACGGGCCCCGCTGAACCCGTGTGCTCACCTGCGTCACAGAACGTCGCTTCGACGCACCTTCGTAGTCGACACGTACCGCTGTGACGGGAGGAAGAGCACACATGCGCGTTTCCGCCCCACGGATCGGGCAACTCAGCGCAGGCGACGCCGGCCCGCCCGCCCGACTGGCCCACGCGGTGCGCGCGGCCGAGGATGCCGCGCGAGCCCTCTACGATCTCGCCGAAGCCGCCGCCGACGGTGAAAACCGGCGCCACGACGCGGACCGGCAAGCGCTGACGCGCGACTCCGAACGTCGCCGGACACACGCCAACGCCCTGCTGGATGCCGCGACCGATCGCGTACGCCTCGACATCTCCGACCTACTCGGCCGCAGTCCGCGCTACTCGCACGCCCCCTGGGACGCTCCTGTGTGGGACGAGCCGTACGACGAACCCGTCGAGACCCCACGTGTGGTCCAGGCGGCGACACTGGGCCTGGCGGCGCCGCACAGCATCGTCGAGCTGCCGTTCGTGCTGCCCACGCTCGGCGCCAACGTCGTCATCACTCACGCCACCGGCGGCCGGGCCCCAGCGCACAACCTCGCGCAGGCGTTCGTGACCCGGGCCTTGGCATCGGCGCTGCCCGGTTCGCTTCGGGTGCACCTGCTCGACGCCGGCGGTCTGGGCCAGAACCTCGGCATTCTCAGCCGCGTGCCCGAGCCGTTGGTCAGCGGTGGCGTCCGGGCGACCCACGAAGAGATCTCGGCCGAGCTGTCCGCGGTGCGCGACCATGTGCACCGGCTGAACAGCCGTGTTCTGCTCGGCGACGACGACTCCCTGGTGAAGCGTTGGCAAACCGGCACCGCTCAGGGCATCGCGTGCACGCTGGTCTTCGCCGCCGGTGTCGACACCGGGATGCACGCCGACGACGCAGCCCAACTGTGGGCACTGGCCCGCACCGGCAACCGGTGCGGCGTCGGCGTCGTCGCCGTCATCGACACCGGCCGCGATCTCCCGCCCGGCGTCGACCTCACCGATCTCACCGACGTCGCCGAACACATCCACGTCGACCACGAGGGTGGTGCGACGTGGGAGTCCTCGCCGCCCACCCTGCATCACAACGCCCGGCTCCGGTGCCCGAACCCACCCGGTTCAGCCCAGCATCGATTCCTGGCGACCACGGTGGCTCCCGCGGCCCAGCGCGGCTCCAATCGCCCCGTCCACCTGGCCGACATCCTCGCCACCGAAGAACCCGGGACCGGACGCACCCTCACCTCCATCTCGGCACCAGTCGGTGTGCGCGCCGACGGCACGACGATGGAACTCGGGGTGGGCGACGACGAGAGCGTGGCCATCGGCGGGATCATCGTCGGGCCGTCCGGGTCGGGGAAGACGACGCTCCTGCACGGCTTGATCCATGCGTTGGCGCACCGCTACTCGCCCGACGAGCTGGAGATGTACCTGCTGGACATGAAAGCAGGGGTCGAGTTCGCCGAGTACGCGACCCGGCCGGACCGACCGGCCATGCCGCACGTCCGGGTGGTCGGCATCGAAGCGGACGCGACGTTCGCCCTCGGTGTGCTCAAGGATCTCAGTGGTGTCGATGCCGAGCGCAAACAGCTGTTCAAGGAAGCGTCGCTGACCTATGGGCAGGAGATCAAGAACATCGCCGAGTACCGCGATGTCACCGGCCAGACACTGCCGCGGATCCTGTTCGTCGTCGACGAATTCCAGCTCATGCTCACCGGCCCCACAGAAGACGCCGCCTGGGACCTCCTGGACGTCCTGGCCAAACAAGGCCGCAGCCAGGGCATCCACCTGCTGCTGGCCACCCAGAGCCTCAACTCGGTCGGCACCGGCCGCGGACTGCAGAAGGCGTCGGTCTTCGACCAACTCGAGCTGCGCGTCGGGCTACGCTGCAAACCCGACGAACTGTCCAACCTGTTCGACCGCACCGTGCGGGAGCGGCTCGACACCGGGCGTCGCGGTTCCGGCGTCCTCAACCAGGCCCGCGGCGACAAAGACGCCGACCAACTTTTCCAGGCGGGGATGCTGGGGCCGGACGAGCGCCGGCGGATTCGCACCGACGTTCTCGAGTTGTACGGCCCGGACTCGCGCATCCGTGTCAGCCGCGGCGCCGGCGCAGTCGACATCTGCGACGTCACCGACGTCCTGACTGCCACCGCCACGCCCACCATCCACCTGGGCGCACCGGTGGGGGTGAATCCGCCGTTGATCGGCGTGCCGGCGCTCGCCGGCGACGGGCGCGGGCTATTGATGTCGTGCCGCGACGAGCGCCATGCCATCGCAGCGATCAGCGCCATCATGGCCGGCCTCGCCATCCAGCCAGGCTGCCGCGATGCCGGGTTCGTCGTGGTCGATCTGCTTCCTGACGGCATACCGGCCCGTCGGGTCCTGGACCGTTTGGTCACGCAGCTCGGGAGCCGGATACGCACGGTGACCGAAGCCGACCTCGACACGTTGCCCGACGTCGCCACCCGCGCGGACGGCCCGACGTTCGTCGCGGTCCTCGGGATGCAGTACGCCACGACCGAGGTCCCCTATTACTCCACGGGCGACGACGACGTGCATCCGTTGAGCTGGTTGTGCGGCACCGCGCCGTCCCAGTCGGTGTTCCCGCTGATCTGGCTGGACACGCCCGAACGGCAGCGCGCCCTGGGCCCGCACGGTGAACGGCTGCAGTTGCGGGCCGATGCCGGCTCGGATCTGATCGACACCGCGACGTTCCTGGGCCAGCGCCCGCCGTTCCCGGCCACTCGGGGCCGGATGTGGTTCCACGATCTGGCCGGTGACGGCGAACCGGTCCTCGTGGATCCGTTGACGATCGGTGCCGACATCCCGCTGCCGCGCACGCCGGTCGACTCGGAGCCGGCGCGATGACCGCCGACGCCGGGGTCGAATCGGCCAGCCGTGCCGACGCCGACCGGTACCGCGCGCCGCGGGCTGCCGCGATGCAGGAGTACTGTGCCACCCTGTCGCGGTTCACCTCGTCGGTCCACAGCACCGAGCTGATGCTGCGGCACGAGGAAGCGACCATCGCCGACGAGTCAGACCAGGTCGACCAGGCCGCGGCCGCCCGGCTGCGAGGCGTCGAGCGGGCCCGGGCCGAAGCGCAGGCGGGTCTGGAGCACACCGCCACGGTTCGCGAGGCCCACGGCGTCACCGGAGCCGACTCCAACGGCCCCACCGGCCGGCCTATCCGCCGGCGGGCCAGCAGCGGCGACCTCGGCATCGCGCTCACCTCGTTGGCTCGCCGTCGCGACGAACTCCGTGCCGCCGAGGCAGAGTTCGACACCTGGCTGCAGTCTCACGACCAGAAGGCGCAGCGTGTGGTGTTCGGCGCTGCGGGTGCGGCCGGCGTCCTCGGCGCCGTCGCCATGGTGATCGTCGGTGGCTCCGCTCCGCCGGTGTGGACGTTGTCGCTGTTGCTCGCCGGCGTCGTCGTGGTCACCGCCGCCGGACTGGCCACCGGAGTGCTCGTCCGCCTGCCCGCGCTGTGTGCCGGGCCGAGTTTGGTCCGTGAACCACAAGCCACGGCGGTGTCCCGGTTCGCCGCGGCGTTGGCCGGTGTGGCGGCCGCCGGATTCATCGGCATCGCCGTCGCCACCGGTGCGCTGTGAGAACGACCTGCGCTGACGGCGTCACAGAAACACCGGACCGGGCACCTACATCACCGAGAAGCACCACCGAGGAATGGCGTCCATGCAGCCATGGACGGAGTGAATCGACCTGGGAAGGACGGGCGACGAATGCCGAGCATCAAGGAGTCCGGTGAGATCCTCATCGGCGTCTCGAACGACCTCGTCCGTGGCGGTGACGAGACGTCCCGCGGTCTCGCGGAGTTGCAACGCAAGGCCGACGCGGCGGTCGAGGCGCTCAACGGGCTACAGGCGCCGGCCGAGGAGGCCAAGGCCGCCGCGGCTCGACTGAAGGCGAAGGCCACCGAGGTGCGGGCCACGTTCGACGACCTGCTTCGCTCCGCATCCACGGCCGAGGAGGCGGCGAAAGTCCTGAACACGGCCTGCAGCAACCTGCAACGTGGAGACGCCGACCTGGCCGCGACGTTCGAGCCACGCATCCGGCCGATTGCCGCGCAGGTCACCACGTTCACCGACAGCCTGCGCGAGACCGCGGTCAAGCTGCAACAGGCCGTCGACGGTCTGATCGACGGCGCCGACCACATCGGCAGCAACACCGAGCAGCTCCAGGCCGGCGGCCAGCAGGTCGGCAAGAGCGCCACCCAGGTCAGCTCCGGGCTGGGACAGGCCCGCAAACAGCTGGGCCAGGTGATCCCCACCGCGGCCAAGACCGTCGGCGACCGGGGCCGCGAGGTCGTCCACGCCGCACGGCGGTAATGCCACCTCGCAGCTCGCGCCATTGAAGGGAGGTGAGCGACGGTGTCCGTGGCTCCGCACCGCCGGCTCCAGCTGGTCCAGACCGAAGTACGCGAACTCGAGCGGGCTTGCCAGTCACTCGAACGGAGCGTCTCTCAGGCCGGCCAGGCGACCGAGCGCAGCGCCGAGCACCTCGCGGCCACCCGCAAACGGATCGTCGCCGCCACCGAGCAATGCGTGCCCTCGGCCGACGATGCCGCCATCGCTCGGCGGATCACCGACGCGGTCACGACGGCTTTCACCGCTGCGGACAAGTCGTTACGTGAGCACTGGCAGCAGATCCGCGACATCTTGCTCCGAGCCCTGAAGCGCGTCACGGCCGAACTACACGAAAAGCGTCGTGTACTGCGACAACTCGAACTGGAGCTGAGCCGGCGGCGATAGGATCACCGGCATGGCTCAGTCCGTGCCGAGCGGGGTCCGGCTGTGCGAGCTGGTAGGAACCCTGTCGTTGGCCGTCGACCTCGGCCTCGGACAACCCATGGGACACGTCGCCCGGTCGTGTGTCGTCGCAGGCCGGCTCGGGGACCGGCTGAATCTGGACCAAGCCGAACGCTCGTCGTTGTTCTACATCACACTGCTGGGCTGGGTCGGATGTATCGCAGACTCCTACGAGGCCGCAGCGTGGTTCGGTGACGACATCGACTATCGGGCCGGCGTGTACGACGTCGACCTGAAGCCGCTGCCGTTCCTGGGATATCTCCTGCACCGTGCGGGGTCCGGAGAGGCGGTGCCGCGGCGCCTCGCCAAGCGCGGTGCCGTGCTCGCCACGGGTGCACGCGGGGTTCAGGACGCGCTGCGCGCGCACTGCCAGGTCACCACCAACGTGGCCCGGCGGCTCGGGCTGGGGCCCAGTGTGTGGCAGCCCCTTCAGCACATCTTCACCCGCTGGGACGGCAAGGGCCTGCCGAAGGGTTTCGGCGGTACCGACATCGCGTTCCCGGTCCGGCTGTGGCACGTATGTGACGTCGCCGAGGTGCATTTTCGTCGTAGTGGCGTCGCGGCAGCGATCGCGGTGACGCGAGAGCGGAGCGGAACGCAGTTCGACGCCGACGTCGTCGATGCCTTCGTCACGCACGCCCACGATCTCTTCGATGGATTGACTGACGACACCGGCTGGGACGACATGATCGCCAGCGAGCCGGCGCTGCGCCCACCGCTGGCCGAGGACGAGCTCGATGCCGCACTCGAGACCGTCGCCGACTGGGTGGACATCAAGTCGCCGTACTTCGGTGGCCATTCGCGCGGCGTCGCCGACCTGGCAGCTGCCGCGGCCCATCGCGTCGGGATGACCGAAGACGAGCAGCGGCTCGTGCGCCGGGCTGGACTGGTGCACGACCTCGGACGTACCGGCGTGCCGAACTCGATCTGGGACAAGCCCGGCCCGTTGACCTCAGGCGAAGCCGAGCGCGTTCGGCTGCACTCGTACTACACCGAGCGCATGCTGGCCCGACCCGAGGCGCTCGCCGAGATCGGCCAGATCGCTGGGCTGGCGCACGAGAGGTTGGACGGGTCGGGCTACCACCGTGGTCTCGCGGGATCCAGCATCCCGTTCGGCGCGCGGATTCTCGGCGCGGCGGAGCGCTACCACACCAAGTTGGAGGCGCGTCCACATCGCCAGGCGCTGCAGCCGCAACAGGCCGAGCGGGTTCTGCAAGAGGACGCCAGAGCGGGCCGGCTCGACCCGGTGGCCGTCGACGCAGTGCTCACCGCCGCGGGCCGCCCCCGGCGACGGCGAGTGGCCGGCCCCGCCGGACTCACCGCACGTGAGTTGGAGGTGCTGATGCTTCTGGCTCGGGGCGCCTCCAACCGCCACATCGCTCGAGCTCTCGGGATCGCCCCGAAAACCGTCGGCAACCACGTCGAACGGATCTACGTCAAGGCGGGCGTCACCACTCGGTCGGCGGCGACGTTGTTCGCGATGGAGCACGGTCTGCTGACCACGCTCACACCCATCGAGTGACGGACTCGAAATCTGAGGTGAATGCCTCATGACGGCGAACATCGCGACTGGGCATGGTCGGGGCAACGCGCAGATCGCGGTCGCAAGACCGCCCGAATCGAGGAGGCACCATGCCGAAGTTCGTGATCGAACGAGAGTTACCCGGCGTGGGCGGGATGTCCGCTGCGGAACTGGAGAGCATCTCGGCCAAGTCCAACGCCGTCATCGACGAGCTGGGCCCCGGACTCCACGACCCGGTCACCGGAGGACTGTGATGACCATGACGCTGGCGGCGAAGTCACACGACCAGCCGGACGATGTCAGACGGTTCGACCACGGTTCCGTCGCCGTCGTGAACGTCGCCGGGGTGAGCGTGGGCCGGGTGGTCTTCGAACCCGGATGGCGCTGGTCGGAGCATGTACGTCCGTTGGCCGGGACCGCGTCATGCGAGGTGGCCCATACCGGATACGTCCTGTCCGGCAGGTTGGCCATTCGGATGGACGACGGGCGCGAGGCGGTGGCCGGTCCTGGCGACATCTTCGTGGTGTCGCCGGGCCACGACGGCTGGGTGGTCGGTGCCGAACCCTGTGTTCTGCTTGATTGGGCCGGTGGGGCGGAGTACGCCCGCCGTGAGCCGCAGTGATGTTCAGTCGCTACCCCAGCCTTCGGTGTTGATCTGCCGCTCGCGCTGGTGGCGACTGATCACCGACCCGATGACCAGGATCAACACCACGAGGCAGACGAGCAGCACCACGTGAGCGCTGCCGATCCCGGCGCCGTCCCACCCGGGAACCGACCAGGTGGCGTCGTCGGCCGAGGCGATGAAGCCTCGTTCGATCATCCACTCCCGGCCTTCGTCCCACGCTCCGAAACCCAGTGGGGCGAGGATCGGCAGCGCGAGTGGCACGGCCAGCAACATGATGAACGCGTCGTTGTCGGACATCGAGTCGGCCACGGTTCACTTCACCTGCCCATCGTCAGTAGACCCCGTCGTTCATGTGCCGGATGCGTACCGTCCGGGTCCGTGAAACGACGAGCGATCCGGCTCCGTCCGTTCCGCGCCATCCGATCGAGACCTTGGTGCCGTCGTTCTCGACGGCCTCGACCTGCTCGACGACGACCCAGCCGGTCTCGTCGTCGAGACGGGCCAGATGGCCGGGTTCGAGCTGCGACACCATCACGACCTCGGACCAGCCTTCGACGTCCTTGCCGCGCGTCCCGGACGGTCCTGCCGACCCGGACGCTCCTGCCGACCCGGATGAGCGCGCCCGGCTCCAGTCCACCAGCCCGCTCGCCCCGTGGGAGAACCCTTCGGCGAGGTCGGCCTCCATGAGCGACTTCCACGCAGCGGCCGGGGTGTCGTTCCACACCCGCGGGCGCTGCACGTGCAACACCGGGTGGGTCACGACGTGTGGGCGGAACGCCTCGACGAGCGTGGCGTCGTCGGCATCGCCGGAGCGACGGGCCTCGCGGGGGTCGGGCGTCCAGTAACACTGCAGCGTCACGGGAGGCGCGTCGCCGAGGCGCAGCTTGGCCCGCCCGGGGACCGCTTCGGTGCCGTCTTCGTCGTCATCGGCTGAGGATCGCAGTGCGGGCGTCGAGTGCGCATCCATGCGTCCCAGGGCCACGACCGCGCCGAGGTCGTCGGCGTACTCGTCGCGCAGCAGAGGGTCGTCGGAGCGCTGGACGCTGAGCACGATGATCATGTTGACGCGCCGACCGTGCCGGAGCAGGTCGGCGACCCGGTCGGCCGCGGTGGGGGCACCGGCGGAAGCCTGTCCGGCACGGGCGGCGGCCTCGGCAGCGGCCGTCGCGAACTCGCGGAAGTGATGGATGACGACCATCATCGGCTCCAGTTCGGACCGGTCGGCGCCGGACTCGACGAGCGCGACTCGGCCCTCCATCTCGCGCCACGCCTGATTGAGCACGACGATCTGGTCGTCCAATGTGGACGCGACGATCTGCACGTTGGGCCAGTCGCGCACGCCGAGCAGGTCGACTCGACGATGGTCGATGACCCAGACCGGCCAGCCACGCGCGGCGGCCTCGAGGATCAGCCCGGTCAGCAGAACCCGCTTGCCGGACCCGGACCGGCCCAGCGCGAGCAGATGCCCCTGCGGCGCAAGCGGATCCCACGCGACGCGAGTCCCGGACGAGTCGACGCCCAGCGGGATCACCTGCCCCGCGAGGTCGTCAGCTGAGGGCGCCGTCCGACTGACGTGGTCAGGCAGGCGGCGGGCGGCAGCGGCTCGGCGCGAAGACACCGGGCCCGATTCCGGGCTCAACTGCCCCGGCGAGCGCGTGGGGTCGCGAAGCGTCAAACGACGGTCGCGGACATTGTGCCGGGCGACGACGTACTGCTCGCCCAACTCAGCGTGGACCGCCGTAGCCACCTGCTCGGCCCAATCGGCGGACGAGTCGTCCACCGCAGCCGGATACCTCACATTGAGAAGATGTGGCACGCCGACCCAGCCGCCGCGCCACTGCCGGGTGTCGATCTCGAGGTACTCCGCACCAGGAACCTGAAGGTGGCTGGCCAACGCATCGGCCAGCGCCTGGACCACAGCGTCGCGCAACCGGCGCCGCACCGACAGCACGTACAGGCCGACCGCAGCGGCCACCACCGGCAGGGCGAGGACCAAGCCCACGGCCGGCTGATCGAGCACGGCGAGGATGGCCCAGATCGCTGCGCCGAGCAGGGCGATGGCCATGGCGCTGCGAGCCAGCCCGGCTGCGCTGAAACCGTTGTGCGTGGGGGCGGCCGGTTTCGCGGCGTCGAATCGACGGTCGTGCGCGCCGGCCTCGTCAGGTTCGTGCTCGGTTGCGGTCGACGCTTCCGCCGGTTCGTGTCGGGCCACGGCACACCTCCTCCGCTCCTTCGGCCTCGGCTACTTCGGCCTCACCGTCTGAAAGTCCCGTAAGGGGGCGCGCTGTGACAGGTCGGCCGGGAGTTCATCACCCCCCAGACGTCACAGACCGGACGTTGCGCGCACTTACACCAGCAGACACGAGGACAAGTCCGCCCTCGACCCGAGCGAGGTAGCCGCCATGTGGAAGAAGGTCGCCATCGGTGGCGGACTCCTCATGCTGGTGGCACCGATGGTGCTGTTCGCCGCCGCGCTCGGCATCGTCTCGGCGGCCGCGTGCGAAGCCATGGACGACATACCGTTCGTCGAATGCGAGTTCCTGCTCGAGGGAGGCCTGGACGGAGATCAGTGCGGTGAGGTGCCCGTGGAGGTCTCCGGCAACATCCCGGACGAGTGGCGAGAAATTTTCGCTGAAGCCGCCGACAAGTTCCACGTCAACCCGAACTTCCTCGCAGCGATCTACCTGACGGAGAACGGCAACACGTGGCGGCCCCTCGACTCGAACTGGGCCAGCTCACCTGCCGGTGCCACCGGGCCGATGCAGTTCATGCCTGGGACGTGGAGCGATTACGGCATCGACGGCGACGGTGACGGCACCGCTGACATCTCCGACCCCACCGACGCCGTCCACACCGCGGCCAGCCTGTTCTCGGCTTCGCCCCACAAAGGCCCGCCGATCTACGGCTCCACGTCCCCGGACATGGCGACCGGGTCGATCGGCAAGCCGTGGCTGCCAGGCACGTTGCTCTACGCCGC
This sequence comes from Haloactinopolyspora sp., assembly GCF_027324685.1. NCBI lineage: Bacteria > Bacillati > Actinomycetota > Actinomycetes > Jiangellales > Jiangellaceae > Haloactinopolyspora > Haloactinopolyspora sp. The sequence continues at coordinate 5,591 of NZ_DAHVSH010000026.1, read as the reverse complement.
GGCGAGCTACAACGCCGGTCCTGGCACCATCACGAAGTACACCAGTGCTGACGACGGCCTCGACGATCCGCAGTGGACCCGGGTGTGGGAGGTCCGCCGCTATCTGCACAACATCCACGCCTTGCTGGATTCCAACCTGACCAAAAGTGGTGTCACCAGCGAGAACGGCTACACCGGGTTGTCCGGAGGCCGCACCGATCACGTCGGCCATTACCTCCGCGAGTGGAGCGATCCGCATGGCCTGGGCGTCGGCGGTACCGACGGTGACGACGGCGAGGACGGTGGCTCCGGGGACGACTGTGACGTACCGGACGGCGATCTCAACGCTGTCGTCGAGGTGGCCCGTCGGGAGTTCGAGCGCGGTGCCCGGGAAGAACCCGGGTGTGGTTTCGTCTGCGACGAGTACATCGACGACGGCGACGAAGCCTGGTGCGCGGACTTCGTCAGCTGGGTCTTCCGCGAGGCCGGCGTGCCGTTCAAACCGACGCCGATGACGCGGATGTACTTCTGGCGCCACGACTGGCAGATCCCCGCCGTCATCGGGATGCAACGGTGGTTCCGCCTCGGCTCGCACGGCAGCGAGTTCTTCACCCCCGACCAGAAGGATCCCCGCCCGGGCGACGTCGCGATCTACACGGGTCACGTCAACATCGTGGTGGCCGTGGACCCATCGCGGGACATGCTCGTCACCATCGGCGGTAACGAGTCCGACACCGTTCAGCAGACCAGTGGAACGTTCTCGGCAGGCACGAGTTCCGGACTCGTAGGATACGGCCGCATCAACGCCGAGCCGGCCGACTAGGAGTAACGGCGATGCCTGACGAGGCGCCCCAGCGTGAGAAGTTCACCGTCGCGCAACTGGTGCTCGCAGCCGCGGCGCTCGCCGTCGTCGGGCTGGTCCTCATCTTCGGGTTCGGTGGCGACGACTCGGACGAGCCCGGCACGTCACAGCCCTCGAGCCAGGCCGACGGTGACGATGCGGATGGCGCTGACGATGACGGCGGTGACGGCGATGATGCCAACAGTGCTCCCGACGTCACGTCATCTCCCGAACCGTCGACGACCGCCGACGACGAAACCTCCCCGCCTCCGCTGCCACCTGGTATGGAACGCCCCGGGCCGACGGAAGCGCCCGATCCGGCCACCGTCGACCACCAGTCGCCGTCGCAGATCGCACTCGCGGCCTTGACGGCGGCCTACTCGATGGACACGACCACCGACGAGTCACCGGCCGACGCCATGCAGCGCGTGGAGCCGTGGCTGGCCGACACCTGGAAATCGCGCGAGTACGACCTCAAGGACCTCGAAGACGAAGTCGAAGACGACTGGAACGACTGGGCCGATCACGACGGCTATGCCTCGATCAACGTGATCCAGGACGTCATCTCCAATGACGCCGTGTCTCCGCAGGAACGCGGCGACACCGAGACGACGGCGATGCGCAAGATCGCCGTCAGCTTCACCCCCTTGGGCCGCGACGGCTGGAACGGTCAGCTCGAGGACGCGACATGGTACGTGCACATGGAGCGCCCGTCGGCGTCGGACCCGTGGACGATCGTCGAGATGCGCCGCCCCGTCTTCGACCCCACCACCCGCCCACTGCCCACCGGTTCACCGAATTCCTGGAGTTCAACGCATGACCCCGGCAATAGATGACACCATGACCGTCGTGAAAAACCTGACTCTTGGCAAGCGACTTATCCGCAAAGCATCGGCTTTCACAGTGTTGTCGTTGGCAACGTCATTGGCAGCCTGTGGATCGACTGACGAACAAGTCGCGGAGGACGGCCCAACCGCTGACAGCACAATCGGTAGCACTGACTTTCACACGGAGACCCCGACGGATGAACCCACGCCGGATCAGCCAACCGCGAGCTTCGACGGAATCATTTCCCTCTACCTAAACTCGGATGTCCAGAAATTGAAAATCGAGGACGAAGATTCACTAGGGGATCACGAAACCGAGGACACAACGGTTTCATTGCCCGATAACACGAGCCACAAAAAGATCACACGATCATCGTTCTCCGGCGACTGGATGTTCATCGCATACGGCGAGGAAAACATCCAGATCGATCAGTTCGATGAAGCGACCAATGAATATGTCGACTTCATCGCACTAAGCCCGGAAGAAGGAGGGTACTCCGAAGTCGGCTACTCTTTGGAGAACCCTAGGTTTGCTCCTGATACCTCCACCTTGTGGGTCGAGAAAGTCAGCGATGGGACGAGTCGCCTCGCATCAATCGACATCACATCCGAGACCGACCCGAGTGAACTGACCGACAGCGAGTTAACTTTCGAAAAGGACTACGCTGGCAAGAATCAATGGACGTTCGACACAGCGGGCGAGCCGATGCTGTTCAAGGACAGCGAGAGGATCGTCAGCAGCAGCTGGGAGGACGGTGAACCAGGAGCAGGGGACTATAGGTTCGGTTACCGACCTGATGAAGTTGGCGGCGTCGTCTTGCCCTCCTTGGCGACTTTCAACGCCGATGGCAGGGGTAATGAATACGATGTGATCAAGAGGGTCAGCAAGACTGAATTCATCATGGCTGCCATCGGTGATATGGCGGCTGAGCATGGCCAGGGTGCGCAAGAAACGGGTGCAGTACTGCGGATGACAATCGACCCCACCAAGAAATCCGTGGATCTTGAACCATTGGTGCCGTTGGCCGCAGATAAGAATCTTCCCAGCTGGGTGATTGTGTCACCAGATTTCGAGACTCTCCTTTTCTGCCACGGGCAAGGTGACCCGATGAAGAGAGAAAACGTATACAAGGGTTACGAGGTGTCGCTGGGCAGCGATACAGGAGAACCCGAAGAATATGGCACATGCTCTCGGGACAAGGTAATTCTTGAGTGGCGCTAGCCTGCCGTCGACCAAAAGAACGGCGTCATGCGCTGAGATCAACGCCGCTCATCGCTGCCCGGTCCCGGGTGAGCATAGTTTGAGAACTGACTTTCCACGGAGGTGGAAATGAAACGACTCACACCCGCCCTGCTCGGCGTGGCTCTGGTCTTCGCGGCCGGATCCGCCGGGGCCGGGCCGGCTCCAGCGGACGATCCTCCCGAGGCGGCGAAGCTCGAGCAGGCCACGGTCCAGGTTAATCCGCGGCAGGTCGTCGACCGGATCGACTCACGGCTCAGCGGGGTACACGTGCCCGCTTGGAACGAGATCGCCTTCACCGATGGCGGAATCGATCCGCGGCTGCAGCGCAACCTCGAACGCTCCGGGTCGTCGTTCCTGGTGTTCCCCGGCGGCGCCTTCGGGCTGGACTGGGTCTGGAACGACCCGAACTCCGAGAACGAGATGACCACCGAGCAGTTCCTGCAGATCGTCGATTCGCTGGACGCCACCGCGAAGATCTCGGTGAATCCGAACGAGTCGCCCACCCTCGCGGCCGACTGGATCCGCCACGTCAACGGCAAACTCGGCGCCGACGTGCGGTACTGGGAGGTCGTGGACGAGCCGTACCTGCACATGAGCGCCGACGATTTCATCGCCACGATGCGCGAGTTCGTTCCGGTGATGAAGCAAGCCGACCCCAGCATCAAGATCGTCACCAACATCTCCGCGGTCAACCCTGACTGGAGCCATCAGGTCATCGAGGCCGTCGGTGACCTCACCGACGTGTGGTCCATTCATTTCCTGCCACTGCCGCCATCGCAGGCCATCAATCCGTCGTCGCCGTACAGCCCGGACGACAAGGAAGCGTTCTACGCAGACCTGCTGAACACCCCCGACGACATGGCTGCCCAATTCGCCGACGTGCGCGGCTGGGTGGATGAGCGGCATCCTGGCGGAACCTACGAGTACCACCTGGGGTCGTGGGCGCCAGTGTGGTCCGGGCCCGAGGACTGGACGGTGAACGCGCTCCCCGCCGGGCTGTGGGCGGCCGACATGTACGGCACCATGGCCACCGCCGGTGTGGACGCCGCGGCGAGCTGGGCGATGATGAACCCCTACCCGCCCGGTCGTGGTGACTACGGCTTGTTCAGTCCGGAGATGAAGCCTTACGTGATCGGCGAGGCCGCGGCGCTGTGGGCGAACCACTTCGGCGAGAACCTGATCGAGTCCTCCTCCAGCACCGACGAGCTGTCCACGTACGCCAGCCTGTCGAAGGATCGCCGGACGATGTACGTCCTGCTGGTGAACAAGCGCCGCGACGCCGACCTGACCGTCGACTTCGACCTCGGGCGCTTCCGGCCGCGCGGCGATGCTGCGGCATGGCTTCTGGACGGTGCCGTCGAGCCGAACCACCTCAGTGACTACGGCTTGCGCCGGCAGCTGTTGGACGACGTGTCCGGTGAGTTCACCTGGACCGTGCCGTCGTACTCGGCGGTGGCGCTGGAGATCCCCGTCGCCGGCAGCCAGGCCGAGCTGGCGCCCGCGCCGAACCTGGCCATCGACCAGCGCGCCTTCGCCTCGTCGGAAGCTTTCGCCACCGAGGACGTCGACTGGCAAACCGACGACTACCTCGCCAGTCGAGCCGTCGACGGTGACGACAGCACCCGGTGGGCCTCGGCGATCTTCATCGATGATCCGGAGTGGTTCGCCGTCGACCTGGGTCAGTCGCAACCCTTCGACCGAATCGAGCTGAACTGGGAGTACTGGGCCGCCGACTACACGGTCGAGGTCTCCGACGACGGCGAGAACTGGCGTGCGGTGGCCGACGCCACCGACGCCGTCCGTCTGGAGCCAGAGCCTCAACCCGTCGAGCAGATCGTTCTCGACGAACCGGTGACCGCCCAGCACGTACGGATCTCAGCAACCGAACGGCCCGCCGCCAGCGGCGTCAAGGCCGGGTCGTCCACCTGGACGCCGCAAGCGTTCTCGCTCTGGGAGGTGGGCGTGTACCTCGACTCGTAGTACTTTGGCCGGCCGGCGGGCTGTGGTCGGGCGGCCTTGCGCCTTGGCTCGGAGCACGCTGTTACGGCCGTCAGTTGCCTGGCACGCTGAATGGTTCCACAATTCCGGCATTCCGGACCGGATCACGACCATTCAGCGTGCCAGGCAATGCATCCGCCGTGCCAAGCACGTCACTCGATGGCGAGCTCAGGCCGGGCTAGCTTCCATATCGGCCTCGTTGACGATGCAGATGATCGACAGGGCAACGAGGTAGAGCAGGAACACCGCAAAGAACGCTCCGTAGGTCACCCGCTCCCCACCAGTCGCGATGTCCCAGTACGCCACGGGCCACACAGCAAATCCCAGTAGTGCCAAACCATGCGGAACGACTAGCGCCTCGAGAACGACAACGATCAAGGGCTTGACGAATGCTGAATACGCCGCGACGACAAGCAATGTAAGCGGCGGCAACTGCAACAGCCAACTGAAGGCATCAGACTCGGCCGCTGCGGGCCGGATCAAGTCGGGAAAGACCAACACGGCAACGCACACGAGATAGCAGATCGGGCCAACAACCCAGCTCACCGACCGGGCACGATGTGCGAGGACGCTTCTGGCGGACCAAGCAAAGACCCGGTCACGGAGATACGGCGATGGGCTTCGTGGAACGTCAGCATTACGGACGGACTCCGTCCCCCAATCCGGGTCGTGCTCGTCGACATCGACCTCATCGTCTTGCTCA
>NZ_DAHVSH010000110.1:0-16229 GCF_027324685.1 Haloactinopolyspora sp. | reverse complement strand
TCAGGCCAGCCACCGGTCGAGGTTGGCCTCGACGAACTCGTCGTCGCGCAGGTGCGGGTAGGCAGCCCAGATCCGGTCGATCTCCTCGAGCTGACCGGGCGAGAGCCGTTCGTCCTCGTCGAGGCACCACAACCCCTCGAGGAGGCCTTGGCGCCGTAATGCCTCGTGGATGCCGGGCACGCAGCCGCGGAAGCCGTTCGCGGCGTCGAACAGGGCTGCGTTCGCGTCGGTGAGCGCCGGATCGAGGTCGACCAGACACCGCAACGCGGAGTCGTCGCCCGCGCGCGCCTGCCTGGCCAGCTGCGACATCCGCACCGCCTCGCGCACCCAGACCGCCCACTGTCCCAGCAGGCCGCCGACCATGTGCAACGGCGCACCCGGCCCGGGATAGGTGTTGACCAGGTCGCTCACGATGTTGTCGTCGTTGCCGGTGTACAGGGCGATCTCGCCGGCGCGGCCGGAGCGAGCCACGCCGTGCATGACGTCGAGTGTCGCGTATCGATCGAACGGTGCGATCTTGATACCGACCACGCTGGGCAGCTGGGCCAGCTCGCTCCAGAACTCTCGGCTCAACGGCCGTCCGCCGACGGCCGGCTGCAGATAGAAGCCGATGACTGGCAGCACCTCGCCCACCGCTCGGGCCCGTTCGAGCAGCTGCTTCTCGCCGATGTCGCCTGCGCCAAAGGGTGCGACGAGCGCCATGTCGTAGCCGAGCGAGGCGGCCAACTCCGCCTCGGCGACCGCGTGCTCGGTCGGCCCCACGACGCCGGCCACGAGGACCGTGCTGTTGTCCGGGTACTCCCCGGCGGTGGTCGCGGCCAGTTCGAGGACCGGCGCGAGCAGGCCTCGGGCGCGGTCGTGCAGGCCGAACTGCGTGGTGTGCACCGCGACCGCCAGGCCGACTGCGCCGGCTTCGATGTAGTACCTGGTCAGTGCGCGTTGCCGGCGTTCGTCGAGCTTGCGGTCCTGGTTCAGGGCCAGCGGGTGGGCCGGGACGACGCCACCATTGCGGAAGCGTTGAAGTGCGGCTGCGGGCATCAGAACTTCCCGTCGCGCCGCTGGAACTTCGTCGGCTTGCCGTGGGTGGGCAGACCGGCGCCCACCCAGTAAGCCGTGGCGTCGATCAACTCCGCGACCGTGAGCTGCGGATAGCCGAACAAGCCATGACAACGCGACGCGTTCGACAGCAGCGCCGTCTCAGCCTCCTGGCCGGTGAAGGTCACCGGCTTGCCCACACTGCTGGCCAGTTGCTCGGCGACCTGGCGCACCGACAATGTCTCGGGACCGGTCAGATTCAAGACGAACGGGGGCGACGACGCGTGTCGCAACGCTCGTAAGGTCACGTCGTTGGCGTAGCCCTGCCAGACGACGTTGACGAATCCGGTCGTCAGGTCGACCGGTTCCCCGGCGACGATGGACGACGCGATGTCGACGAGGACTCCGTAGCGCATCTCGACGGCGTAGTTCAGCCGGATGATCGACATCGGTGTCCCGCGCTGCTGCGACGCGGCCTGCAGCACGCGCTCGCGGCCGAGGCAGGACATCGCGTACTCCCCGACCGGCTCCGGCGGCGTCTCCTCGGTGGCTCCTCCCCCGCTGACCGGAACCAGGGGGTAGACGTTTCCGGTGGACAGCGCGCTGATCCGCGACGATGCGAAGCGTCGCGCCACCCGGCCGGGCAGGTAGGCGTTGGTCTCCCAGGTGCCTGCTTCGTTGCCGTCGCTACCGAACTTCGCGCCCACGAGGAACACGACGTTGCGGGCGTCCGGAAGTTCTTCGAGCGCACGGTCGTCGGCGATGTCCGCGGCGATGACTTCCGCCCCGGTCGCACGCATGGCCTCGGCCGATCCGGGTGCGCCGAATCGGGACACCGCCAGGACCCGAGCGCCGGTGCCAGCCTGCTCGACAGCTCGGACCGCGAGGCGGACCAGGCTCGGCCCGAGCTTGCCGCTCGCCCCGAGCACCATGATGTCGCCGTCGACGTGCCGCAGGTCTTCCACCAGCTCGGATCGAGGCGTGGACAGCCGGTCCTCCAGGTCTTCGACACTGCGCACAGGCACTCCTTTTCGACCGATACTTACGGCCTAGACCGTATTTTGCCGATATGAGTGCTGTCAAGCTCGCACGGAGGGGCGTCACGTCGGCTGTTAATCCATGGCTACGCCGCCGCCGAAAACGACTCCGAAGCCCACGGCGAAACCCAGCGGCGTGTGATCGAACACGAGCGCGAGCACGAGGCCGAGCCCAAAAGCGGTGACCAACCGTTTCGTCAGTTTCTCGCTCATCGCCACGCCCCTAACGCTGGGACCAACGTTGATCACCATCATCAGCTCGACCCCCGGTGATCGCGCAAGTGAATGTCTCATATTCAGGACACGAATTTCAGCCGCTGGGCCGTTCCGTGGAAATGGTCATGCAGGTGCATTTTCGGACTATCGTGCATTCACCCGCAAAAGTTCTCGGGCCAGCCGTACCCACATGGCCGTGGGCACCGCTGCGGCCTCGGTCGGCGGATCGATACCCGTCGAGGTCAGCAATCGGTGTGCCCGCTTCTTCGTGACGTGGCCGGCGAGAATTTCTTTGGCGGGTCGGCGGGGCGACCGATAACGCGCTTGCAACATCAGCCGCGCCTGATGGGCAGCCGCATTCGAAACGTCCGCACGGCGCCGGATCACCAGGTGGGCGGAATCCACCGCAGGCGCAGGCCGGAAACTTTCCGGCGGAATTCGTTCGGCGATGCTCATGGCGAATCGAACCTGCCACCACGCCGTCTCCAGATCGCGCGGCACGTCGGCCGTCACCCGTTTTGCGAAGCCCCACTCGACGATGAGATCGGCACCCGCGAGCGCGGTGGTCCGCGGGTCCAGCAGCCGGCGAAGCAAGGTGGTCGAGATCGAGTACGGGATGTTGGCGACAACGTGATACGGACGACGCGGCAGCATGACGGTCCGGGCATCCGCGCCGACCACCCGGACGCCCGGCTCTTCGGCGAAGCGGCGTTCCAGCCGCGCGACGAAACCGGTGTGGCGTTCGACGGCGATGACGCGCGCGCCGGTGGCGGCCAGCGCCGACGTCAAGATGCCGGGTCCGGCCCCGAACTCCATGACGAGGTCGCCCGCCTCGGTTCCGGACGACCTGACCATCCGCCGAACCAGGGAACGATCCTGCAGGATATGGATGCCCGAGCGGTTGGGGGACTCATGCGGAGCTCTCGGCCCGCGGTTGGGCGCGCGGCGGCGACGATGGTTTTGGCGATGCACAGGTCATCACGACCTATCTGGGTCACAGGGAGCGGTTTCGGACACGAGAAACCGCGCCGTCGACCCGGGATGAACTCACCGGGGACGGGCGCGGTTTACGGCGCTCCCGCGGCCGGCATCACAGATCCGGCCGCCGATGGGGCTACGCCGTAGCGAACTGGCGGAGCCGCCAGAACGCTACGCAGCCTGTTATCGAACCCATGCGGGACAGCCTAACGATGACGCGACGGCAGGGCCACGCATTATTGAGCGTCCCCGAAGCCGCTGGTCAGGCGCTTGTGATGCTGTCATTGGGGTGGTGAAGATTTGCCACGTGGCAATGGGCACTCGGGGGCGTCCGCCGCGGTCGTGAAGATCGTCGTGGTCGAGCCTGCTGCCTCAAACCGGCCGTGAAGATCGTCGTGGCAAAAACCGCCGCCATAACCCGCGCCCGGCCGCACGACGATCATCACGACCCACCCCACGCGGCACGCCGCCGCACGACGATCATCACGACCCACCCCACGCCGCACGACGATCTTCACGACCCACCACGCGGCACCGGGACTCAGGGCAGGTCGATCCGGATCAGGTTCGTTCCCTGCGTCGTGATCAAGGCACCGTCCGGCGTCGCTACGACCTGCGGCGTTCCGAACCACTCCTGGGCCAAGCCGTCGACGATCGTCTGCACGCGAGGCTCGGCACGACCGATGCGTGCGCTGACCACGGCGTCGCCGTCGGTGGCGTAGATGCGGTCGCCGATGCGGGCGATCCGCCCGCCGCGGGAGCCAATCCGCACCGTCCACAGCACGCGCTGATCGCGAACGTCGACGCCGAACAGGTGGCCTTCGATGGTGGTGCCGGCCAGGACCTGGCCCACGAGGGTGAGGTCGAGGATGCGCGTACCGTCCGGGACCGGCACGAACGACCAGTGGACGCGCCGATCGCCGTAGTCGAAGTAGGCGAGCTCGGCGGCTTCGGCCGTGGGCGTGGTGCCGAAACCGTTGACGATGTCGCCGCCCAGGAAGACGCCGCGCGGTGCGATCTGCACGGCGTGGATCGATTGGTCGGCGATGACGCCCCGGAAGGTCTCGATCTCTCCCGAGTCCAAGTGGTAGAGGCTCAGCGCGCCTTCCCACCGGCCGTAATCGGGCTCGGTGCCCATCACGAGCAGTCGCCGACGATGATCGTGGGTGATGGCGTGCGGGCGGGTCTGCTGGAACTGCGGATCGATACGGCCGATCTCGGCCGCCTCGGTGCCGTTCAGCGGCATCGCGGCGAACCGAGCCAGCGTGTAGAGCCCCATGTACAGCGTGTCGTCGGCGATGACCATGTCTTTCGCCTCACCTCCGAGGGTGAGCCGAAAGCTCGGCGTCGACGACGGATCCATGTCCGGGTGCACCTGCAAGCCCCCGGTGCCGCCGACGAACACCTTCGTGCCATCGGTGGCCAGGCTCTGCGGCCTCTCCGGCAGCGGCTGCAGGTCGGGGCTGGACAGGTCGAGGATCTCGAACGATCCCTCCTGAGGATCGAGCACGACGCCGTTGGCGTTCTGCACCGACCACACCCGGCCGTCGTCCAGCATGCCCATACGCATCGCGCTGGCCTCGGCAACCGGTGTGGCCACGGGTGTGACCTCGCCGGACCACAGCCGGTAGTGGAACACGGTGCCGGTCGGACGGGTGCCGAGCCACATGTCCTCGCCCGTGCCCGTGATGGCGGTGACGAACGTGTTGTTCGGGACCGGCACGATCTCGTACCGCGAGGGGTCGGCGGTGTCGATGACCAGCAGATCACCGGTCGGCGACATGCCCGCTCCCAGGACGGTGCCCAGCTGGGTGAAGGTGGCCACGAAGGTGCGGTCGGCCAACTCGGCGGGGAGGAGATCGGTGCGAGCCGCGCTGGCGCGGTCGTAGGCCACCAGATGTGCGTGAGCGCCGATACCGCAGTACACCGTCGTCTCGGTGACGGCGATGTCGCGGACATACGTCTCGGCGTCGTGCATCCGACCGTGGTCGGTGCTGGTTCCGGTCGCAGGGTCGTACTCCCACAGCAACGCGTCCGGATACGTTCCGACGAACACCGAACCGTCGGGTCCGGCCTTGACCGTCCATCCCACGGTCTGTCCGAGGGCGAGGACCTCGGTCACGTCCATGGTGAGCGTGTCGATCTTGTACAGCAGGGCCGGGGAGTACGTGGAGACGTACAGATCGGTGCCGACGGCATCGGCGCCCCAGACGCCCTCCCCGCCTGGAATCACGGCGGTCTTCGTGACCGCGCCGGCGTCGAGGTCGTAGGCCGCGACCTTCGTCGGTGAGACCTGCCGGGTGGCAAACCAGATCTCGGCCCCGATACGGATCCCGTTGCCGAAGCTCATGGCTTCCGCGGCAGTGCCGAGATCGGTGACGACCGGCTCAGCTGCCCGTGCCGGCGCCTGCGCCGCGGCGGTGCCGAAGGGCCGGGCGGCCACCAGAGCGGTCGTTCCACCGAGCACGGCCGCGGCGCGCAGGACGGTTCGGCGGTCATAGCGGTGTGGGTGGCTGATCGTCATCACGAACCTCCGAGGCCCCGGCGGCGCACCAGACGGCGCGAGCAATACAGGTCTGAACCGTAAATGCTCAGACACACCATCGCAATGCCCCGAAGTCGTGACCAAGCGTCCGTTCGACACCCTGCAATCGCCTCCGACCTGCGCCGATCATGGCATCACGCCACTTCGGTCGACCGAAACACCAATTTCGGCATTGACCGATATGCGCGATAGGCGCTAGCTTCAGCCGGACGCGTCTGCCGATCACGGAGGACCTCATGAGAAGGATCACGCTGGGCTTGGCTCTGGCGGCACTCGTGACAACGCCACTGGTGTCGTCGGCTGCGGAGGATCCAGGCGAGGGCCGGGGCGAGCTCACGTCGCTCGGTGTTCCGTTGCAGGACGTGCTGCTCATCGGGGGTACGGTCGCGCCGGGCCCGGACGGTGAGACCGCGTTGTTCAGCGTGTCGTCCGGCGAACCCGCGCACCTCAACGCGGTGGACCCGGCCACCGGTGAGGCGCTGGCCCGCTTCGACCTCCCCGGCAGTTCGGGCGCGTGGGCCACCGACGTCGGCCCCGACGGCAGCGTGTGGGTGGGGACGTACGGCGATTCCCACCTGTTCCGCTGGACCGCAGACGGCGGCGTGGAAGATCTGGGCAACCCGATCGACAGCGCGACGTTCGTGTGGGACGTCGCCGTCGCCGACGACGGGTACGTGGTCGGCGGCACCTACCCGGACGGCAAACTGTTCGGTTACGACCCCGCTACCGGGGAGTTCCGTGACTTCGGCCAGGTCGCCCCAGGGCACTCCTATGCCCGAAGCGTCGCCACGTACGGCGACCTCGTGTTCGCGGGCACCGAAGATCCCGCCGCGGTGTCGATGCTCGATCGCACCACCGGCGAGATCACGCCGTTGCCATTGCCGGACGGACTGGACGTCTCCCAGGCATGGGCCTACGACGTCGACGTCGTCGGCCACCACCTGTTCGTCCGTTTCGGTGACGCGTTCCCGGCGTCGCTGTACGTGTGGGACATCGAAGCCGGCGGCTGGGTCGACTCGCTGGAATCGGCCCACGGCCTCGAGCCGTCACCGCCGGACGAGGACGGGCGCACGTACCTCATCCAGGACGGCGAGCTGATCCGTTACGACCCGGCCGACGGAAGCGTCGAGCGCACCGGGATGCAGTTCACCGGTCGGGTGGCCAACACCCGCGGCATCGGCTGGGCCGAGCTCGGGCTGCCGGACTACCCGGGCCGCAGCATCGTCGGGCACCTCTGGCGCGGCAAGGCCTTCCGCTACAACCCCGAGACCGGCGCGCACAGCTTCATCGACACGACGATCGAAGGCGAGCCCATCGGCATCACGGCCATCTCCGACGGACCCGACGAGCGCGTCTACGTCGGCGGGTTCCTCAACGGCGGGTTCGCGGCCTTGGACCCGGCATCCGGCGAGCGCGAAGAGTTCCACACCTTCTCGCAGTCCGAGGCGATGACCAACCACGGCGGCAGGCTCTTCATCGGCGCCTACCCCGACGCGCGCGTCTACGGCCACGATCCGGCGCAGCCGTGGCACAGCCCCGAGTACTCTCCCTCGCCCGATCCCGGCGCCACGGAGAACCCCGCGCGGTTGTTCGATTTCAAGGCCGAGCGGCAGATCCGGCCGCGAGCCCTCACCTCTGCCGGTGACTACCTCGCGGTGGGCACGATGCCCGACCTCAACGAACTCGGTGGGGTGTTCGCGCTGTACGACGCGGCCAGCGACGAGCTCGTGCACGCCGAGCGCAACCTGATCACCGATCAGAGCATCGTGTCGTTGACCTACGCCGACGGCGTGGTGTACGGCTCGACGAGCATCTACGGCGGCCAGAGCGCCACTCCCCCGACCCAGCCCGAGGCCAAGGTCTTCGCGTGGTCGGTGGACCGACGCGAGCTGCTGTGGGAGACCGCTGCGTTGCCCGGGCAACCCACCATCAGCGGCCTCAGCCTCGACGACCAGGGCCGTCTGTGGGCCATCTCCGGCCCGCACGTCGTCGCGCTCGACACCGAGACCGGGGCCGTGGCCGAGCACTACACCTACGGCGACTCCACGGCCAGCTCGGGGGACCTCGACTTCAACCCGGTCGACGGGCAGCTCTACGCGAATCTGCTCAATCAGCGGTTCGCCCGCATCGATCCCGCCACCGGCGACGACGAGACCCTGCGCGAGGGTTCGACCGGTCATGTCGACGTTCACCCGAACGGCGACGTGTACGTCAGCGCCGGCGCCGAACTGTTCAAGTACGAGCTCGCGGCGACGTGCGAACAGACAATCACCGGCGCTCACGCCGGCGGCCTCACCGTCGACGGTGCGACGTGCGTCGAAGATGCGGTGATCCACGGCCCGCTCACCGTCACCGACGGGGCACGCGTCGTCATCACCGACAGCACCATCAACGGCTCCATCCGGTCCGCCACGGCGGCCGCCTTCGAGATGACGGGCACGACGGTCAGAGGCGCCACCGTCGTCGCCGACAGCACCGGAGCCGTCACGGTGCAGGACAACTCCCTGTTGGGGTCGCTGACGATCACCGGCTCCGATGCGTCGGTCGTCGTATCGGCCAACCGGATCATCGGCTCGCTGCACTGCGCGGACAATGCCGAGGCTCCACACGACGACGAGCAGCCGAACACCGTCACCGGCTCGGCCACCGGCCAATGCGCCGCGCTGTGACCGGAAGGAACCCGAACGTGCGGAAGATTCTCGCCGTCGCTGCGGCAGCGGCGCTGCTCGTCACCGCCACTGCCGGTGCCGGAGCCGCTGACGAGGATGCGCAGTACCCCACCTTCGACGAGATCAGCCCGTTGCCGCTGGACGCTGTCACGGCCCCGGGCTCCTCGACCGGCACCGGCCCGAACGGCGAGCCCTACCTGTATTTCGTCTCTTCGGGTTCCCCGGCGGTGCTCAGCGTGGTCGACGTCGGCGACGGATCCCGGGTGGACGAGCATCCGCTGCCCGGTGCCTCGGGGTCCTGGATGGTCGAGACGGCGCCGGACGGCACGGTCTACGTGGGTTCGTACGGCGAGGGCCGGTTGTACCGGTACTTCCCGGCTGAGCAGCGGGTCGAGGACCTCGGTACGCCCGTGGCCGGCGAGACGTTCATTTGGGCGCTCGTCGTCGCCACCGACGGCACTGTCTACGGCGGCACCGGGCAGCAGGGTGCGCATGTGTTCAGCTACGACCCGGACACCGGCGAGACGCGCGACTACGGCGCGCTCGCCGACGACCCCAGCCAGCCGCTGGTCACCCACGGCATCGCCGTCGATGAGGACACGATCTACGCCGGTACCGGCGCCGTCCCTCGGCTGTTCAAGATCGACATCGACAGCGGTGAGCGCACCGAATTGACGGTGCCCGAACCGGTCGCCGAGCTCAAGTACGTCTACGACATGGACCTGCGCGGCGATCTGCTGTTCCTGCGTGCCTCGCCGGACGGAGCACCGCAGCCGTTGCACGTGTACGACACCGCCACCGGTGAATGGATCCAGCAGATCGACGGCGCTCACGGACTGTCGCTCTCGGCGATCGCGCCGGACGGGCACAGTGTGTACTTCGTCAAGGACCGGACCCTCTACGTCTACGACCTGACCGAACGCAGCTACGAGCCCACGGAGCTGACCGACATCTCCGACGTCCGCGGCATCGGCTTTCTCGACCTGTCCGACCCGGACTGGCCGGGCCAAACGCTCGTCGGCGCCGACTACAAGGGCGGCTACTGGCTGTACAGCCCGCAGACCGGTGAGTCCGACAAGCGCGTCGCCGACGCTTACCCGGCGCCGGCGCCGATCCGATCGATCACCGAAGGCCCGGACGGCAAGGTCTATGCCGGCGCCTATCTTGCGGGAGGACTCGCCTCCTACGATCCGCTGACCGGCGAGAAGCGTGCTTTCGGCGACGAGGTCGGGCAGGCCGAGGGCATGACCACCCATGCCGGCAAGCTCTACGTGGGCACGTATCCAGGTGGTGACATCTGGAGTTACGACCCCGACCGCCCGGACGAGCCCGGCGTCAACCCGGTGCGGGTGCTGAGCCTGAAGGCAGAGCATCACCAGTCCCGCCCGTACGCCATGGCCTCCGCCGGCCGTTACCTCGCCATCGGCACGGTGGCCGAGAACGGCCGCGCTGGTGGCGGGTTGACGCTTTACGACCCGGAGACCGGCGAGTACTGGTTCGACGACGTCGTACCCGGGCACAGCGTCGTCGGCCTGGCGTTCCACGACGGTGTCCTGTACGGGACGACGTCGGTCTACGGCGGTGTCGGCGGTCCCGACCCGACCGACTCCGACGCCGTCGTGTTCGCCTACGACGTCGAGGCTCGGGAAAAGGTGTGGGAGATGGTGCCGATGCCCGGAGAGGGCGCGCTCGGCCAGATCACCTTCGACGCCGCGGGCAAGCTGTGGAGTCATTCACCGGCCTCGGTGTTCCGGGTCGACGTCGACTCCCGCACCGTGGAGGATTCGCGGACCTACATCGACTACCCGTGGGATTCCATCGCCTACGCCCATGTCGGTGCCCGGCTGTGGCTGGACCCGTACGACGGCGATCTGTACGTCGTCAGCCAGGCCAAGATGTACCGGATCGACACCGAGACCCTCGACCGTGTCCGCTATTTCCAGCCGGCGTCGCACGGGTTCTTGCACAACAACGGCAACGTCTATCTGGCCCGGGACACCCTGGCATGGGAGTACACGCCCAACGAGCGCCCGCACGCCCAGCTGAGCGTGACTGCCGACGACGTCGCGGGTGGCCAGGAGCAGACCGTCACCGTGACCGGCCTCGGCGCCGGTGAGCCGGTGGAGGTGTGGCTGCGTCCGGACGCCCGGCTGCTCGCGTCGCTGACCGCCGACGCGGACGGGACGGTCGAATACACCTACGTCGTCGACGACGCCACCGACGAGGTGCGGGACGAGCAGGTGGAGGTCCGGCGGGTCGGCACCCGGGGCCTCCTTCACGGCGAGTACACCGTCTCGCCCGTGACCTGCACTGAAACGATCAGCGGTGTCCACAACGGCATCATCAACGTGGCGACGGGCACCACCTGCCTCGACGACGCTGAGGTCCGCGGGAACATCGTCGTGGCCGACGACGCGGCGCTCGTCGTGACCGACAGCACCGTCAACGGCACGGTGACCGCCACCGGCGCGAGCCGCGTGGACGTGACGACGACCAGCGTGCGTGGTGCGGTGGCCATCGACGCCACGTCCGGGCCGGTGCGCCTGCGCGAAAGCACGGTGAACGGCTCGGTGTCGATCACCGGCTCGACCGGCCCGGCCCCCGTCGTCTCGGACACCCGGATCCGCGGTTCGTTGCACTGCGACGGCAACGTTTCCGTGCCGCACGACGACGGGGTGCCGAACTCCGTCGACGGTGCGGCCACCGGGCAGTGCGCGCAGATGTGACGGTCGGCGACGTCACGGGTGGGCGGCCACCGGCCGGTCCACCCGCAAAAAGCCAGTGGCGGGCCACGGCGACCACCGCTACGTTGTTGGCAGCCGGACCGGATGACGAGGAGGTGGTACCCGTGCAAGCCGTATCGACATGGGTGCTCCGCTCCGAGGTCGCGGTCGGACGATAGGTCGTCCGGGAGTGCCGCTCACACGTACTCCCGAAAGGCACGACCATGCATGTCACGTCCGAACAGCGCCTCGACGGCGATGTCCGCGAGCGACGGTTCACCCTCGGTGAGGTCCCCGGCATCCTGTGGACACCCGGATCGGCATCCACATCAGCACCGCTGATCCTGGTCGGCCACCCCGGCGGGCTGGGCGCGATGTACCCGCGGCTGGCGGGGCGAGCCCGGCACGCCGTCGCGAACGGCTTCGCCGCGGCAACCATCGAACTCCCCGGCAGCGGCGAGCGGCCCCGCTCCACCGATGCCGACCATGCCCGCGCTGAGCTGCGCCGCGCGGTGGCGGCCGGCGAGCCGGTCGACGACGAGATCGTCGAGCGGCTCGTCCTGCGACTGGTCGACGAGGCGGTGCCGGAATGGCGCAGCGCCCTGGACACTCTGCTGTCGTTGCCGGAGATCGACGGCCCGGTCGGTACTCCGGCGGAGTGATCGCCATCGGCATCCGGCTGGCGCTGGTCGAACCGCGAATCGCGGCCGCGCTTCTGTTCGCCGGAAGTTACGTACCGAGATCCATGGTCGACGAAGCCCGCCGCGTCACCATCCCGTTGCACGTGCTGCTGCAGTGGGACGACGAAGGCAACGACCGGCAGCTGGCCCTGGAGCTGTTCGACGCGTTCGGGTCCGCGGAGAAGACGCTGCACGCCAACCTGGGCGGGCACACCGGCGTGCCGGCCTTCGAAAGCGACGACGCGACCCGGTTCTTCGCCCGGCACCTGAGGTGAGGCCAGGCGACCGTCCGGGCAAGTCGCGGCCGCCGCTCAGCCTTTCAGGCCGGTCGTCGCGACGCTGTTGACCAGGTAACGCTGCAGCACACCGAAGATGATCAGGCACGGAACCACGCTGATGGCAGCTGAGGCCATGATGCGCGCGCGGGCGACCGACTCGGCGTTCAGCGTCGACAACCCGACGGTCAGTGTGCGCATCTCGTCGGTCTGTGCGATCACCAGCGGCCACAGGAAGTCGTTCCAGTGCCACAGGAAGACGAAGATGCCCAGTGTGGCCAGCACCGGCTTGGTCAGGGGAAGCACCAAGCGCCAGAACACCGTCCACTCCCCCGCGCCGTCGATTTTGGCGGCGTCGAACAGTTCGTCCGGAAGCTCCCGGATGAACTGGCGCATCAGGAACACGGCCTGCGAATTGGCCAGCGTCGGCACGATCAGGCCCCAGAACGTGTTGACCCCGTCCAACCGCGACACCAGCACGAACATCGGAATGAGCGTCGCCTGGATCGGCACCATCAAGGTGGCCAGGAACGACCACATCAGCGCCGTGCTGCCGGGGAACCTCTTGCGGGCGAACGCGTAGCCGGCCATCGCCGCCGTCAGCAGGATGATGACCACCGACACCACGGAGTACAGCACCGAGTTCAACGTCCAGCGCAGGAACGACGATGCCGACAGCACGGCGGTCAGATTGTCCAGAGTGACGTCGTCGGGTAGCTGCCGGGGAATCGTCGGCGCGCTTTCCGGGCTCACGGCCAGCACGAGCACCGCCACGAACGGCACGATGGTGAACACCGAGGCCAGCACCAGCAGCAACGTCAGCCACACGTTCGCCCGGTTCCGGCGTGGCCGGTGCGCCTGGGTGGGGTACGTGCGCGGTGGCGTCTGTGCCTCGATGGTGGCTGTCACGTCTTCTCCCGGTCGAGGACGTAGCGCTGGACGAGTGAAATGAGGAACACGACGAGGAACAGCACGACGCCGACGGTCGCCGCGTAGCCGAAGTCGAAGAACTTGAAGCCCTGGTCGTAGAGCATGTACACCAGGCCGTACGACGCGCGGGCCGGTCCACCGCCGGTCATGACGTAGATGGTGTCGAACACCTGGAACGCGGCGATGGTCTCGATGACGAGCACGAAGAAGATGACCGGCCGCAGCAGCGGGATGGTGATCCGCCAGAACCGCGAGCATGGCCCCGCACCGTCGAGTTTGGCGGCCTCCACAATGTCCTCGGGGATGTTCTTCAACCCGGCGACCAGGATGAGCATGGAGTAGCCGAAGCTCTTCCACACCGACACCACGGCCAGCGAAGCGAGTACCATCGCCTGATTGCCGGTGAGGAACGGCACCGGGCCGACCCCGAGTTTCTCCAGCAGCCCGTTGATCAGACCGTCAGACTCGTAGATCCAGGTCCAGATGATGCCCGCCATCACGAACGAGGTGACGTAAGGAAGGAACAGCAGCCCGCGGAACACGCTCTGCCCACGCACCACATGGTGCAGCAACGTGGCGGTACCGAGTGCGACCACCAGCGCCAGCGGCACGCAGATCGCCGCATACAGCAGCGTCACCCGCAGGCTGTGGAAGAACAGGTCGTCCTCGAACAGCCGCACGTAGTTGTCGGCGCCCACGAACGAGAAGTCGCCGCTGAGCCGGTAGTCCGTCAGGCTCATTCCCACTGCGCCGAGGCTCGGCACGAAGCGGAAGATCACGAACAGCACCAGCATCGGCAGCACGAACAGCAGGCCCCAGCCGGGATCGCGGGCACGCTGCCGCCACGAGGCGCGCTGCACAGCGGCGCGTTGCACGGTCATGGTGTTCTCCTAGCTGCGCCGGGCCGGCGCTCAGCCGCCACGAGCGATCAGATCCCTCGCCTCACTTGCCGCATCGGCCAGCGCGTCCTCCACGGACTTCGACCCCTGCAGCGCTGCCTGGATGTTCGACGAGAGCACCGACATGACCTGTCGCGCCGAGGGCGTGACCTCGCCGGGGTTCGCGTACTGCAACGCGTCGTTGAAGACCGTGAGCATCTCATCACCGGTCGGCGGCTCCACGTCGGTGCGGGCCGGGAAGGTGCCGGCCGCGTCGTTCAGCGCCGTCGCGACTTCCGGTGATGCGATGTAGGCGGCGACCTCCATGGCCGCTTGCTCGTCCTCGCTGATGCTGGTCAGCGACAACACACCGGGCATTCCGAAGCTCACCTGCTCGACGCCGCTCAGCGGTTCACCGACGACGACGTTCTCCGCGCCGACACCCGCCTTCATCTGCTCCACCTCGGGCGCCGTCACGGCGTAGCCCATCGCCGCCGTGCCGGTACCGAGCGGACCACCCTCGACATTGTTGGGCTTGGTGGCCGCGTCGGCGGGAAGTCCGCCGACTTCCTGCAGGTCAACTAGGAACTGCAGTGCGGCGTGGCCTTCTGGGCCATCGAAGGCGACGTCGCTGCCGTCGTCGGTGAACACGGTGCCACCGGCCTGCCACAGCAGCGGGTAAAAGCTCAGGTTCAGCGTCATCTCCGGCGAGCCGGAGTAGTCCATCGCTGCGACGCCGTTCGCGGCCAGCTTCGGCGCGGCAGCCAGAACGTCGTCCCACGTGGTGGGAACCTCGCTGATGCCGGCCGCCTCCAGGACCTCGGTGTTGTACACCGTCGTGGTGCTGGTGTGATAGATCGGCACCCCGTAGAGCTCGTCGTCGAACGTCACCGAGTCCAAGGCGTTGGGCAAGAACGCGTCGCGGTTCTCCTCGACAGCTGCGCCCATCGGCTTGAGCCCGCCGGTCGATTGGTACTGAAGCGTTTGGTCCGGTGTCAGCAGGACGAGGTCCGGGCCCTCACCCGAGGCGATCGCCGTGGCGATCTTCTCGTCCCTGCCCTCCCACGGCAGCAGCTCGATCGTCAGGTCGATGTCATCGTGGCCGGTCTCGAAGTCTGTCTCCACCTGGTCCCAGAACTCGATGCTGGCGTCCTGGTCAGGAATGACGGGATACATCCACACCGTGACGGAACCGCCACCGTCGGTGGATTCCCCGTCGGAACCGCCACACGCGGCCAGGGTCAGCGCCGCGACGGCGACGAACGTCAACTGTCCACGCATGTGATTCCTCCTCGATGGGCGAACGCTAATACCGGTCCGGGCCGAAACTATAAGCGCCCCGGAACAGCGTCAAGCGCCAACGGGTTCAGGTAGGTGCTTCGATGCGAACTCGTTGTCCTCGCCTTGGACGTCACGTGAGCAGTTGGCCGTCTGCCACGCAGGCCGACGTTCCGGTCCATCGGCGCCGCAGCCAGCGGTCATGGGAAGCCACCACGACCGGCAGCCCAGAGTCCAGCACGGCCGACTCCAGCTCTTCGACCAGGCCGACCGACAGATGGTTGGTGGGTTCGTCGAGCAGCAACAGGTGCGGCCGGGAGGCCAGCAGCAAGGCGAGCGCGAGCCTGCGCCGCTGCCCGAGTGAAAGCCGGCCGACAGGGGTGTGCACGTCCGACCCGGACAGCAGGCCGAGGTCGACCAGCTCGCGCTGGTGTTCGTGCGCCGGCCCCGGCCGTCCGGAGGCGAAGATCTGCAGGGCCGTCTGCGCCGGGTCGGGAAAGTGCCCGGTCTGCGGTAGCCACCCGATGCGCACGCCGCGGGCCCGCATCACCCGGCCGGAAACCGGTTCGAGCCGGCCCGCCAGGGCCGCGAGCAACGAAGACTTCCCCGAACCGTTGGGCCCGGTGATCAACAGCCTCGTGTCCGAAGTGATGTCGAGTGCCGGTACAGCGATGCGGTCCGGTACGTGAACGTCGCGCGCAGCTACCAGCACCCCGGACGGCACCCTGTCCTCGGCAGGCCGGTCCAGGCTGAGCACGCGCGGCGGCTTCGGAACACGCTGTTGCTCGAGGCGTCGCAACCGGTTCTCCGCGTCACGGACCCGCCGCGCCACCGCGGCGTCGACCTTCTGGCCGAAGAAGTGCACTTGGAACTTGTCGTTGTCGCGGCGACGCCGGTTGGCGTGTCCGACGCGTCGGGTATCCTGCCGGAGAGCGGCTCGGGCGGCGTCGACATCGGCATTCCACCGGTCATGTGCCTGCTCCCA
>NZ_DAHVSH010000212.1:0-12612 GCF_027324685.1 Haloactinopolyspora sp. | reverse complement strand
TGCGTTCTTTCGCGGCAGCTTTCACCGCGGCTCCGGGCTTGTTCTTCGCCAGGTCTTTCCCCGGACGGCGAAGCCGCCCGTTCCCCTGCGGGCGAGCTTGAACTGGCGGCGATCCGGGGACGATCTCCGGTGCAAGCCTGTCCGCGGCAGGTGGTGGCGGAGGCGGGGGTGACGGCGACGACGAAGTGGAAGGCGGCAGGTTGATTCCCTGCTCGGCACACCATGCGTCGATCGCCGCGTCGAGGTCCGGCTGCCACGCTGCCGCGTTGTCCTTGCTCACCTCACCGGTGCGCAGATCGACCCAGCCGACTCTGGCGCCATCGCTCGCGTTCACGTAGAGCCGGTCGAAACCGAACTTTCTCCATCGGCTCAGCGTCACGTCAGCCATCTCACTTCTCCCTGCATAGAAGTTGTGGGACACGACCACGGTGGCGGGCACCCCCGACAGAAACGATCACCAGATCAGAGGTGACCGTCCCGGCGAGAATGCGCCCCTGTCAGGGAAAGCCGTGAGATGAGCTCGCCTGTGACAGCGAAATTTCGCGCCTCAACCAGACCCGACGGCCACGTTGTGGAACGCCCGCCGGACGGCCTGGATGCCGACGCCGTCGCGGCTGGGGTGCACGCGGTTCGTCAGGAGGACGAAGTAGCGGCCGAGCGCGGGATCGACGAACAGGCTGGTCCCGGTGAACCCGGTGTGCCCGAACGTCGCCGGGCCGACCAGATCACCCGCGGGTGACCCGGTGCGATCACGGCCTTGCCAGGTGAGCCCGCGCGCTTCGGGACCGGTCTGGTTCTCGATCATGACCGAGAGCGTGACCGGACTCAGGAGCACCCGCTCGGTCAGATTGGCCAGCAGCGCACGGCCGAGTCGAGCGAGATCGTCGACGGTGCCGAACAACCCGGCATGCGCAGCGACTCCACCGAGGACGACCGCATTCTCGTCATGGACTTCCCCCACCACGACCCGGCCACGCCAGGCACAGTTCTCGGTGGCGACACAGCGCACCCGGTCGGCGTCGCTGGGCCGGTACATCGTGTCGGTCATTCCGGCCGGTTCGGTGACGAAGGTGGACACCAGATCGTCCAGCGTCGCTTCGCCTGCCGCTTCGGCCATCATTCCCAGCATGATCATGCCTTGAGAGGAGTACTCCACGGCCTCCCCGGGCTTGCGTCGCAGCGGTAGGTCTCGGAGCGCGTCGAGCATCGACTCGCGCGTCGGGTGATCACGGTAGAGCGGGACCTGGCCGGGCACCCCGGACGTGTGCAACATGAGATCACGCGCCGTCAGGTCCGCCTTGTCGCTGCCGCGGAAGAACGGCACGAGTTCACCGAGGGTGCTGTCGAGGGTCAGCCGCCCCTGTTCGAGTAAGGCCATGGCCGCGAGCCCGGCTATCGGCTTGGTCACCGAGGCCAGGTCGAACAGATCGGACCGGGTGAGCGCAGGCCCGTCCCATGAGCGCGTGCCGATGACACCACCGGACAGTTCGCCGCGCTCCGTGCCGACCGACCATGCTGCCGCGGAGTAGATGCCGTGGTCTCGTCCCCGAGTGAGCAACTGCTCGAGATTCACGCGATGCCCTCGACGGTCTCGGCTGGCAGCATGGCCTGCAACGTCGCCGACAACACTCCGGCTTGCTCGACGATGAGCGGGCCGAGCACCTCGACGGACTCGGCATTCACCGTGAAACTCAGCCCGGTCACGAGCAGCGCACCGGCGACCACACCACGGTGATGCCGGACCGCGGCAGCCAGCGACCGCACCGGCTCGGTGTCGTCGTAGACGTATCCGGTCGGGACCTCGTTCCCGGCGGCCGCGGCGAGCATGGCCCGTCCCGCCGCACACTCGGTGAGCCGAACCGGTACGCCCAGCCGTGGCGACACCCGGTAGGCCTGGTCGGGTTCCACGCTGTCGACGACGACGGCGGCATCACCGGACTGGATGGCGAAGGATGCTGTCAGTCCGGTGCGGGCGTGCAGTTCTTCGAGGGTGCGCCGGACCAGTGGACGCTCCTTCACCGCACCGAGGGTGGCGGCCGCGATGCCTACGAGGGCCGGCCCCACAGAGTAGAGACCGCCACCCAGCGGCTTGGTGTAGCCCATGGCAGTGAGCGAGCGAAGCAGCCGATGCGCGGTCGGCTTGGTCATGCCGAGCTTGGCGGCGAGGTCGCCGAGGCGTTGTGGGGCGCCGCTCACGGCCAACTCGCCGACCAGCGCGAACGCCTTCTCAACGGAACCCCCGGGAAGCGCTACGGGCTCAGCTTGGTCCATGGGGGCAATCTACCATCGTTCCGAAATACGGAATGGGGTTTACATTTGACAGAACGCACCGCCATGCTTGGCCCGAGTTGCTTCCGTCACCGAAGGACCCGCGGGAGCACCGGTCGCACAGCTGTGGGAGAGACATGGGTGCAAGCGCATCGCCGCCGGACCGCCGCATCACGCGGCGTTCGGCCCTTCGCCTGGCCGGTGTGGCGATCCCAGCCGTAGCCCTGTCCGGGCTGATGTCGGGGTGCGGTACCGATCAGGCCAGCACGTCGCGGCGCAGCCTCCGAGTCTCCCAACCCGGCGAACCTCGAACGCTGGACCCGCAGAAGCAGGGCGACATGCCGTCGATGAACGTCCTCATCAACATCTTCGACACGCTCACCGGCCGCGACCCCGACAACCAGCTGGTCCCTCGGCTCGCGTTGGACTGGGCGCCCGTCGACGAGCTGACCTGGCGCTTCCGGCTACGCAAAGGGGTGCGCTTTCACAACGGCGAACCGTTCGACGCCGAGACCGTCAAGTTCAGCATCGAACGATTGCTCGACCCTGAGACAGCCTCCCCCATCGTCGAGTTGCGCTACGTCACGTCGGTCACCGTCATCGACGAGTACACCGTCGACATCAACACCGACCAGCCCGACCCGATCATCCCGGAGAAGCTCTCGCTGTTCGGCGGGGTGATGGTGCCGCCCGCGCACCTGCAGGAGGTCGGTGACGCCGCATTCGCCGAACATCCGGTGGGGTGCGGGCCGTTCCGGTTCGTTCGCTACCAGCGCGCCGTCGAACTCGAACTCGAGGCGAACCCGGACCACTGGAACGGCCCGCCCGCGATCGAGTCGCTGACCTTCAAGCCGATCCCGAACCCGGCGTCGGCTCTGGCCGCGCTGCAAAGTGACGAGGTCGACCTCATCACCGGGCTCGTCCCGGATGCGGCCTTGCAACTGCGCGGCTACCAGGGCATCGAGACCAGCAGCTTCCCCGGCATCCGGACCTCGTACCTGTCCCTGGACACCGAGGACCCGGTGCTGTCCGACCGGCGCGTTCGCCAGGCACTCAACCATGCCGTCGACGTCCCTCGGCTGATCGACGCGGTGCTCGACGGCAAGGCGCGCGAAGTGCCGACGATGATCCCCCGCGAATCGTTCGGCTTCGACGAGACCATCGAGCCGTACTCACGTGATCTGGACCGTGCCCGGGAGCTGCTCGCCGAGGCCGGCTACCCGGACGGATTCAGGACCACGCTGACAGCGTCGAACGCCGATGCGTTCGTCGCCGAAGCGATCTCCGGGTTGCTCGCTCGAGTCGGCGTCGAAGCCCGGGTCGACCTGCTCGACCCTGCCGTCTACTCCGAACGCCTGACCTCGGAGAACCGTCGCGCGCTCGGGCCCATCTACTTGGCGGCGAGCACCGGCTGGACACTCGACGGCGCCAGCCTGGTGCAGTCCAACGTCCGGCGCGACCGGAGACAGAGCCGATGGACCTCCGACGAAGCTGACGCGTTGATCGACCGCGAGGAATTGTCGGTCGACCCCGACGAGCGGCTGCAGGCCTTCGCCGAGTTGCAGCGGCTGCTCAAAGAAGAAGCGCCGTTCGTGTTCCTCTACCAGATCGACAACATCCTGGTGCACACCCCGCGCGTGCACTGGCAGCCGAACGTGACCGGAGCGCTGGTGATGGAACACGCGGAGGTGCACGATGAGTGAGCGCAGTCGTGCGATGGTGCGGTCGGCGGCGTCGAAGGTGCTGTCGGCGCTGGTCGTGATGTTCCTCGCCGCGACCGTGACGTTCTTGTTGGTCCGCATCTCCGGCGATCCGCTGTCGATGCTGCTGCCCCCCGATGCGACCGCGGAACAAGCCGACGAACTCGCCGCGACGCTGGGCCTGGATCAGCCGCTGGTGGTCCAGTACGCCGACTACCTGTCCGGGTTGATCCGGTTCGACCTGGGGGACTCGCTGTTCTACAACCAGCCGGTGTCCCAGGTCATCGCCGACCGCTTGCCGGCGACGGCTCTGCTGGCGGTCTCGGCGCTGTTCATCGCGCTGGTCATCGCCGTGCCGGCGGGTATCGCCGCCGCCATGCGCCGCGGCCGCGCGAGCGACAAGGGCATCATGACGCTGATCCTGCTCGGGCAGTCGACCCCGGCCTTCTGGGTCGGCATCGTGCTGATCCTGATCTTCGCCGTCCGGCTCCAGGTGTTGCCGGCCTCCGGCCACGGGACCTTGAGTCACCTGATCCTGCCCGCCGTCACGCTGGCCGTCTACTCCGTCGCCGTGATCGCCCGGCTGCTTCGCTCGTCACTGCTGGACGTCTTGTCCTCGGACTACATGCGCACGGCCACCGCCAAGGGGTTCGGCCCGACGCATGCGGTGGTCTCGCACGGCCTGCGCAATGCGTCGCTGCCCGTCATCACCGTCGTCGGGCTGGAGACCGGAACCCTGCTGGGCGGCGCGATCCTCACCGAGCAGGTCTTCACCTGGCCTGGTCTCGGGCGACTGACCATCGAGGCGATCTCCAACCGGGACCTGCCTCTGGTCCAAGGCACCGTGCTGCTGTTCGCCGCGATCTTCGTCGTCATCAATTTGATCGTCGACGTGACCTACAGCGCTATCGACCCCCGTGTTCGGCTGGAGAAGTAGATGGCCGGTATCTCGATCGCAGCCTCGCAAGACGCCCAGACTCCCACGCATACCGCCTGGCGAGCGCTTCGGCAGAACCGATGGGGCATGGTAGCCGTCGTCTTCCTGGCCGTGATGGTTCTGACCGCCGCGCTTGCTCCGCTGATCGCTCCGCACGACCCTCAGGCCCAGAATCTGCTCGAACGACTGGCGCCGCCGTCGTGGGCCGGCGACAGCGACCATCTGCTCGGTACCGACCACCTGGGGCGCGACGTGTTCAGCCGGCTCGTCTTCGGCAGCCGGATCTCGCTGCTGGTCGGTGTCTCCGCGGCGATGCTGGCCGGGGTGATCGGCGCCGTCGTCGGGCTGCTCGCCGGCTACTACGGCGGTCGGCTCGACTGGATCCTGATGCGGTTGGCCGACGTACAACTGGCGTTCCCCTCGATCTTGCTGGCGCTGGCGGTCGTCGCCTTCCTCGGCAGCGGGCTGTGGATCGTCATCGTCGTGCTGGGCCTGACCGGGTGGGTGTCCTACGCCCGGGTGGTGCGATCGGAAGTCGTCAGCCTGAAGACCCGCGACTTCGTCACCGAGGCACGCGCGATCGGGGTCGGGAACCTGACGATCATCCGGCGCCACTTGCTGCCGAACGTCGTCGCGCCGCTGGCCACGATCGCCACGCTGAACGTCGCCTCGGCCATCGTGGCGGAGAGCGCACTGAGCTTCCTCGGTCTCGGGGTGCCCACCCACATCCCGACCTGGGGCAGCATGCTCGCCGACGGACAGCTGTATCTGGGCACGTCGTGGTGGATCGCGATCTTCCCGGGCCTGGCGCTGATGCTGACCTCGTTGGCGATCAACATCACCGGCGACGCGATTCGCGACGCCACGGACCCGAAGGTCTATCGCCGATGACCACAGTACTGAGCATCGAGAAGCTCTCCGTCGACTTCGAGCTGGGCACAGAGACGGTGCACGCCGTGCGAGACGTGTCGCTGGACCTGGCCGAAGGCGAGACTCTCGCCATCGTCGGCGAGTCCGGCAGCGGCAAGACGGCCACGGCCCTGTCGATCCTGCAACTCAACCCGGTGCCGCCCGCGGTGTACCGCTCCGGGACGATCCGGTTCGGTGCGCACGACCTGCTCGCCCTGCCGGAGGCCCGGCTGCGCGCGATCCGCGGCAACGACATCGCCATGATCTTTCAGGATCCGATGACCAGCCTGAATCCGCTGAAGAAGGTGGGTCGGCAGATCGGTGAGACGCTGCAGCTCCACCGCGACGTCTCACGGCGCGATACCCGCTCGGCGGTGGTCGAGGCGCTCGCGCAAGCCGGTGTCCCGCGCCCGGACGAGCGAGCCGAGCAGTACCCGCACGAGCTCTCCGGCGGGCTGCGCCAACGGGCCATGATCGCCATGGCGCTGGTGACCAGGCCGAAGGTGCTGATCGCCGATGAGCCGACGACCGCCCTCGACGTCACCGTCCAGGCGCAGATCCTCGAGCTGCTGGTCCAGCTGCAGGACCGGCACGGGATGGCCATCGTGTTGATCACCCACGACCTCGGAGTGGTGGCGGACGTCGCCGACCGGATCGCGGTCATGCGCTCCGGGGAGATCGTCGAGGAGCAGCCCTGTGAGCCGCTGTTCGCCGCGCCACAACACGAGTACACCCGCAGCCTGCTGGCCGCGACACCGCGACTGGCCGGCGCGAGCGAGGGAGCGTGACGATGATCGAGCTGGAACGGCTGCGCAAGGAGTTCCGCGCTCCCGGGGGCCGGACCACCCTCGCCGTCGACGACGTCTCGCTCACCGTGCAGCGGTCCGAGACGGTCGTGATCGTCGGGGAGTCCGGGTCCGGAAAGACGACGCTGACCCGGCTCCTCCTCGGGTTGCTCCGACCCACCTCGGGCACGGTACGCATCAACGGCGTCGACCTCGCCACCAGCAGCGGCGCCGACATGAAGCGGCTACGTCGTGAGATGCAGGTGGTGTTCCAGGATCCGTACTCCAGCATGAACCCGAAGCTGCGCGTCGTCGACATCGTGGCCGAGCCGCTGGTCACGCACGAGCCGAAGGCACGGGGGCGCGCCGGGCGGGCGTGGCGGGAAGCTCGGGTGGACGAGCTGCTGTCGGCCGTCGGGCTGGAGCCGGGCGCGGCCCGTCGGTACCCGCACGAATTCTCCGGCGGCCAGCGCCAGCGCATCTCGATCGCCAGAGCACTCGCGCTGAACCCGAGCATCGTCGTGCTCGACGAGCCGACGAGCGCGCTGGACGTGTCCGTTCAAGCTCAGGTGCTCGATTTGCTGGCCGCGCTGAAGCGTGAGCTCGGGCTGACTTATGTCTTCGTCACCCACAACCTGGCCGTGGCCAGTCAGATCGCCGACCGGGTCGCCGTCATGAAAGACGGCGCCGTGGTCGAGATCGGGCCGGCCGGCACCCTGTTCGAGCAACCTCAGCACGAGTACACCCGGACGCTGCTCGACGCGGTTCCGGTGCCGGATCCGTCCCGGTCGAGGCTGCGGGCGGCGCGGTCACGGGTGGCCCGATGACCTCAACCCAGCCGCGTGAGCACCAGACCGGCTCCACCGAGCAACGCGGACACCCCTTCGTCGACGTCGGCGACCACGACCTGTGGCCGTTCGGCCTCGGCATTCCACGACGTGACCGCGAGCAGGCGCTGCTCGATCCGGGCGTGGAAGTCCGGACGAGCCGAGCGCACCTCGCCATGCAGGATGAACAGGCCGGGGGCGAACAGGTGCTGAATGTTGATCAGCCCGAGGGCGAGGTTGTCGGCGTACCGGTCAAGCAGCGACTCGGCGCGCTGGTCACCGGTCGCGGCAGCGGCGACCAGATCAGCAAGGCCGGCGTCCGGGCTCAGGTTCGCCGCCCGCGCCTGGCGACGCAGCCACGGCGTCGTCGCCACCGCCTTCCAGCAGCCCACGCCGCCGCACGTGCACGCGTCACCGGCCGCGGCCACGATCATGTGGGCTCCGCTCCGCCCGCCCGGGGGCGCGATGACCTGCCCGTCATAGAGGATGCCGACGCCCAGGGTCTCACCGGTGGTCACCGACGCGAACGATCGGCGCCCCCGGCCCTGGCCGAACCATCGATCACCCATCGCTTGCAGCCGCGCCCGATGCTCGATGACCGTCGGCGCCCGGCCATGGCGTGCGATCACCTCGGTCAGGGGGAACCCGTTCAGCTGTGGCAGGTCGAGCAACTCGACGATCGCACCAGATCCGGTGTCGACCAACCCTGGGCACGCGATCCCGATGCCGCGCACCCGTTGGAACGCGAAACATCGGGCGACGTCGGCGATGACGTGTTCGAGCTGACGGGTCGACGCCTGCGGATCGAGCGGGCGCTCGACGAGCTGGCGCACCGCCCCTTCACTGCTGACCACGGCAGCACGGATCAGTCCGGGAAGCAGTTCGACCGCACCCAGCAACGCCGCACTCCCTCAGCACCAGAGTCAAGGACAAAGGTATGACTGTATGCCAGCTCACCGAGCTGACCTGGGCCGAATTGCGAGCCGCAGCCGACACCTCGATCGCGCTGCTGCCGGTCGGCTCGCAAGAGCAGCACGGCGGGCATCTGCCGCTGGGGACAGATCGGCTGCTCGCCGACGCCGTCGTCGAGCAAGCACTGTCGAAGCTCGACCCGGCCGGCCCGCACATCGTGCGTCTGCCGACGTTGCCCTACGGGTTCAGCCCGCACCATGCATTCGCCGCGGCCATCACGGTGTCGGCACAGACCTTGATCGACATCCTCGGCGAGATCGTCGACAGCGTGGTGCGATGCGGCTTCCGCCGGATGATGATCGTCAACGGCCACGGCGGCAATGACGAGTCCGTGCGGCTCGCGGTCAAACAGGCAGCACTACGCCACGACATCGCCATCGCTGCGGCGAACTACTGGAGTGTCGGCGATCCAGGCCGGTCCCCCGGCCATGCCGGCGCATTCGAGACATCGTTGATGCTGGCTGTCGACCCGGCGCTGGTCCGGCCACCGTCTTGGGACAACGCCCCGGAGCCCCCGCCGCTGTTCGAGAACCCGCCGTATCCGGGCGTCCTCGCCGAGCGGCACGGCGAGTGGGAGCGGGTCGGCGGAGTGACCGACGACGCTCGTGGGGCCACCGCCGAGGCCGGTGAGCAGCTGCTGGCTGCGCGCGCGGCGGAACTCGCCGCCGCCATCACCGCCTTCGATCGGGCCACAGCCGAAAGCCACGGCACCGCGTCGCCGCGGGCCGATAACGCCGAGAACGCTGAGAAGGGACATTGATGCAGATCAGCGCGGTCGACGTGTGGGTGGTCAACATCCCCCTCACCAATCCGTTCACCAGCTCGTTCGAGACGAAGACCGGCGAGACGCGCACCATCGTGCGGATCCGGCTCGATGGCGGGGTGGAGGGCTGGGGCGAGACCATGTGGGGCCAGCCCGTCGCGACACTGGCGCGACGCCTCGGCGACGAACTCGTCGGCCGCAGCCCCTTCGAGCTCGAGGCGTTCCACGCCAAGCACGAGATGGTCCCGTTCTTCCACGGCTACCTCGGCTACGCCGCCCTCGCGGCCATCGACGTGGCCTGCTGGGACGCGATCGGGAAGGTCACCGATCAACCGCTGGTGAACCTGCTCGGTGGTCGCGTCCGTGATCGAGTCCCCATCACCGCGCTGATCACCCGTGCCGACGCGCCGGGAGCCTCCCCCCGCGATCTGCCGCAAGCGCTGGCCGAACACGCCGCGGCCGTCGTCGAGACCGGCGGCTTCGGCGCGGTGAAGCTCAAAGGCACCCAGGACGTCTTCGGTGACGTCGAGATCCTGCGAGCGATCCGTTCCCGGCTACCGGAGGTGAACCTGCGCGTCGACCCCAACGC
The DNA here is from genome assembly GCF_027324685.1 of Haloactinopolyspora sp. NCBI lineage: Bacteria > Bacillati > Actinomycetota > Actinomycetes > Jiangellales > Jiangellaceae > Haloactinopolyspora > Haloactinopolyspora sp. Next base: position 2,862 of record NZ_DAHVSH010000212.1, on the reverse strand, counting down.
GGCGTGGTCGGTACCGGACTCGATCCGCGCCGGGCTTCAACTCGAGGAGCTCGACCTGGAGTACCTCGAGGACCCGTGTGTGGGCATCGACGGTATGGCCGAAGTGCGCCGCCGCGTTCGCATCCCCCTGTGCACCAACATGTGCCTGGTGCGGTTCGAGGAGTTCGCCCCTGCGGTCAAACTCGGCGCCGTCGACGTCGTGCACGGTGACATCTACAAGTGGGGCAGCATCAAGGCGACCAAGCACCTCGCCGCGCACTGCTCCACGTTCGGTCTGGGAATGAATCTGCACAGCGGTGGCGAGCTGGGTATCGCCACCGCCGCGCACTTGGCCGTCGTCGGCAGCACCCCGATCCTCGACCGCTCGATCGACAGCATGTACTACCTGCACGCCGACGACATCATCGAGCCGCTCGACTTCACCCAGGGCTCGTTCGGCCTGCCCAGCGGGCCCGGCCTGGGCGTCGTGGTCAACGAGGAGAAACTTGCTCACTACTCCGCGCTCAACGAGGAGCAGGGAGACCTGACGCACTGATCACGGTGCGCTCGGGTGTAGGTCGTCATCCTCGGTGAACAGATACGTGAATCGACCGTCCGGCGCGGTGTCGCCGTCGACGTAGAAGTCCATGACGTCGCCGTCGTCCGGCACGTTGTCGGCCCACGTGAACTCGACGTGCAGCCGCTCGCCCGCGTGGAGGCCCAGCTTCGCGCGGGGGACGGCGACGTGGAACTCGTTCCCCGCGGTCCGGTACTTCACGTCGCCGAGTCGCCGCCAGGCCCAGCCGCCCCGGCTCGCCTCGAGCGTGGCTCGGGAGTCGTCGACAACGGCGCGATTCACGACGAAGTCGTGTCCCTTCCACCCGTTCTCGCCATCGCCGTCGACATTGAGGTACAGCGACATCCAGTTCCGGTCGGCCCGGACGATCGGCTCGGCGGTGCGGGCGTAGAAGTAGAGATAGCGGTCGTCCCGGGCCACCTTCATTTCCGCGAAGTCGTTGCGACCCGAGCCGTTCGAATAGACCGCCCCGCCGAAACCGGCATGGGCCCGAGGCTGCGTGTCTCGCACGAAATCGCGATACACCGGCTCGACGTCCGCCCACTGCGCAAAATCGCCGTCGATGTCGATCGACCGCGGCTCACTGGGCGGCGCCTGCGCCCCCAGGCCCTTGTACTGCCGGATGTAATCGACCAACTGAAGGTAGTAGTTGTCGTTGTAGCCGCCCTTCATCGGCTCGGCATCGCGGCTGAACTCCGTCGTCGCCTGATCCACGAAGAAGACCGGCCGGTCGTCGGGCCGGTCCTCCTCGCCGTCCCAGCCCGGGAAATCACCGGTGAAACGTTGGGCGACCCATTCGTTCCAGCCGGTCACGGCCACGATACGCGGATCGACGTCGATTGCGTGCTCCCACTGCTCGGTGAAGTTGTAGCCCCACTTGTAGGCGTCGGGCGCCGGGTCCATCGCACCGTCGTGAAAGCTCCGTGACCAGTTCGTGCCGTGGCCGTAGAAGGGCTGATCGCTGAACGGGAAGTTGTTGTGGACGGCCACCGCCACATTGACGATCTCGGGTTCACCGTCGACCTCGAAGACCTGCTGAGGGCGCTCGAAACTGATCCAGGGAAAACCCTTCTCCTTCATCGGTTCGTTCGGCCACTGGTTCAACCGGAAGGTGAAGAAATCGCGGATCTCGTCGGAAACCTCGTCGGGATCTCCGATGATGAGCGGTTTTCCGTCGAACTCGAACCACAGCTCGCGGTACCGGCCAGGTTGATAGAGATCCGCATAGAGCTGCTCGATGGTCGCACCGGAGCTGCTGTTGGTGTAAAAGGCGATCTGCGGGACGTCCCAGCCCTGCCGGCGTACGTCGTCGAACACCTCCAGCAATCGGTCGTAGACGGGCTTGTAGGTGAACGCGTTGGTCACGTCGAAGAACAGGAAGTCGACCTGCGCGGCCGCCAGCATCTGCGCGTGGCGACGCAAGACCCAGGCGTCGTCGCTGAAGTAGTAGTCGAACAGCGGTTCACCCCAATGGTGGAATGACCCGACCGGGCCCCACACCGGGTGGTCGGGATCATGCACCGCTTCGGGATGGTCCTCGAGGATCTCGGTGATGTTGTACGGGCCGGATGTGGAATGCTGCCCCAACCACAGGAAATAGAACAGACCGACGTAGCGGTCCGCTCTCGGTTCCGGGACCTCGCCATAATGCGCCAGGGTGCGGCCGAGATCGTCGGTGGCGGTGAGATAGCCGAAATCGTCGGGGCCCGGCTGTGCAGCGGCAGGGCGATCGACTGGTTTCTCGGCGGCGGGCAGACGTTCGACGGCGGCGGTGGCGGTGGCGGTGGCCGCATCGGGCTGGAACGCCGTGGTGAACAGCGCAGGGAGCATGGCAGCTGCGAGAAGCCCACTCGCGCGCCGCGCGTATCGCTGACGCCGGTCGATGCCAGAGGTCATCTGCCTCACCCTCGCCCTGTGACCGTTTTTAACGATTCAATGTGGGCGCTCACGCTAGACGGTTGATCATCACGCCGTCAAGGCCCGCGTCGCGTTGGCGCGTGCGATGATCCGCGGGTGTTCGACGAGGCCGTCACCGCCCGGTCCCGCGCGGAGCTGGGGATCCCGGCCGGCCCCGACGAGACCTTCGACCTGGGCGACGACGACACCATCGCCTCGGTCCGCGAGGCGCACAGCGCGGCGTGCCAAGCCTCGCGACGAGCCGTGGCCGCCATGACCCTGGACGACGTGGTGCGCGGCAACCGTCGCGGCCCGTTGCCGCTGCGCTGGGTCTACATGCACATGCTGCGTGAGCTCGCCCAGCACTGCGGGCACGCGGACATCCTGCGCGAGCAGATCCGGTACGGAGT
>NZ_DAHVSH010000101.1:0-9217 GCF_027324685.1 Haloactinopolyspora sp. | reverse complement strand
GCTGCTGTCATCGCCGAGTACCTGCCCGAGCCCCTGTCCGAGGCGGAACTCGAGCAGATCATCGACGCCGCCATTGCCGAGACCGGCGCTTCGTCGCCGCGCGACATGGGCCGGGTCATGAAGATCGTGCAGCCCCAGGTCCGTGGCCGTGCTGAAGGCAGCGCCGTGGCGGCTGCGGTCAAAGCGCGCCTCGCCTAGCTCGGTGATCGTTGGCGCATTCTGGTTGCCATAGGCACCGGTTTGCGCCAACGATCACGCGCTGGAGTCATCCACAAGACCGATCAACCTGCCCAGATTTCCACATTCGACGTCGTGCGGCGGCATGTCTGAGACAGCATCGCAGAAATTGGGCGCATGCGCCTTTCAGACATCTCCGCAGTTCTTGCCAGCCAGGACGGCGTTGTGAGCCGCACCCAAGCAGCCGCGGCCGGCATCAGCCGAGCTGCCATCCGGCATGCCCTCGAATCACAGGCGTGGCAAGAACTGCTTCCGGGTGTCTTCGCCGCATTCTCCGGCCCGGTGACCGAGACCCATCGAATCCGCGCTGCATGGCTTTACGGCCGTGGCCGCGCACTGGTGACCGGAAACGTCACGTGCCGGGCAGCTGGCTTGCGTTACGTACCGGCCGAAGACGGCATCATGTTGCTGGGCCCGACCGGTTTCCGCCGTAAAGCCACCGGATTCGTCAGGGTGCGCCGGACGACTCGAATGCCCTCAGCACAGTTGTGGACACCGCCCGCTTCAACTCCACACGAGCGCCAGCGTCGAACGCCGATCTCGCTCGCACCAACACCGCGAGCGGTGCTGGACGCCGCGTTGTGCGTCGGGCTACGCACTGCGCAATCCATACCGCGCCGTGCCAACGGGACGCCGTTGCCTCGACCGCCAGGCGTGGCGTTGGTTTATGGTCGAGCCCTTCAAGATGTCCGCGCCCTGGTGTGTGAAGCCGTACAACGAGGCAAGGTGTCCCCCGCAGAACTCGTCGATGAACTCGAGCACGCACCTCAACAAGGCTCGATGCTGGCCCGTCGAGCCATTGCTGACGCCGTTGCGGGTTGCCGCTCAGCGCCAGAATGTGAGTTACGTGACTTGGTCACGTCGTCTGATGAGCTCCCAGAAGCACGCTGGAATCTGCCGCTCCCCGGGCAACCCAACGTCATCCCTGATGCCTGCTGGCCCGAAGCCAGGCTCATCGTCGAAGTCGACTCCGTGCAGTGGCACCGCTACGGCGACGCTCCGGAACGCACAGAGCAACGGCGAGCCATGTTGGCGTCCTTGGGCTGGACGGTGTACCCGGTATCACCTCGGCGACTCCGCACCGAGCCGCCGATCGTCCTTGCGGAGATCGTCGCTGCCTACCGGGCCGGATTAGCTCGGTGATCGTTGGCGCATTCTGGTTGCCATAGGCACCGGTTTGCGCCAACGATCACGCGGCGAGTTCCTCGGCCACCAGCTCCGCGATCTGCGCCGTGTTCAGCGCCGCCCCCTTGCGGAGGTTGTCACCGCACACGAAGAGGTCGAGGGAGCGGGGGTCGTCCAGCGACCTCCGGACCCGGCCGACCCACGTGGGGTCGGTGCCGACGACGTCGGCCGGCGTGGGGAACTCGCCCCGCGACGGGTCGTCGTACAGGACGACACCTGGTGCGTCCCGCAGGATCTCCGACGCGCGATCCGCGTCCACCTCACGTTCGAACGTCGCGTGGATGGCGACCGAATGAGTGGTCACCACCGGGACGCGCACACACGTAGCCGAGACCTTCAACTCCGGGCGATCGAGGATCTTGCGCGCCTCGTTCCGGATCTTCAGCTCTTCCGAGCTCCAGCCGTCGTCCTTCAACGACCCCGCCCACGGCACGACGTTCAGCGCCAGCGGCGCCGGGAACGGACCCAGCTCAGAACCGATGACCCGGCGCACATCACCCGGATGCGTCCCGAGTTCGCGATTGCCCGCCACCTTGCTCAGCTGATCGTGCAGCGTGTCGATACCGCTCTGGCCGGCGCCCGACGCCGCCTGGTACGACGCCGCCGACAGCTCCACGAGTCCGTACTCGGCATGCAGCGCGCCCAGCGCGACGATCATCGACAGCGTGGTGCAGTTCGCGTTCGCGATGATGCCCTTCGGGCGCTGGCGGGCCATCCGAGCGTTGACTTCCGGCACCACCAGCGGGACGTCGGGATCCATCCGGAAAGCACCGGAGTTGTCGATCACCACGGCACCACGCTCGGCGGCCACGGACGCCCATTCCGCGGAGACCTCATCGGGGACGTCGAACATCGCGACGTCGACGCCGTCGAACACCTCCGCCGACAGCTCGCGAACCTCGACTTCCTCGCCCCGGACCAGCAACCGGCGCCCGGCCGAGCGCGCCGACGCGATGAGCCGGATCTCACCCCACACGTCCTGGCGGGTGGAGAGGATGTCGCGCATCACCGTGCCGACCGCTCCCGTCGCTCCCACGAGGGCCAGGGTGGGACCGTTACGCTCGCTCATCGGCCTGTTCCTCCGTACACGACCGCTTCTACCTGCTCTGAATCGAGATCGAACGCCCGGTGAAGGGCACCTACTGCGGTGTCGACGTCTTCGCTTCGGACCACGACCGAGATCCGGATCTCCGAGGTGGAGATCATCTCGATGTTGACACCGGCGTCAGCCAAGGCGCTGAAGAACGTCGCGCTCACGCCCGGGTGGCTGCGCATACCGACACCGATGAGTGAGACCTTGCCGATGCCGTCGTCGTAGCGCAGCGACTCGAACCCGACGGTCTGCTGAATGGCGGTCAGCGCCTCGACACCCTTGCGGCCGTCGGTGGACGGAAGCGTGAACGAGATGTCGGTTCGGTTGGTGTCGACCGCGGAGACGTTCTGGACGATCATGTCGATGTTGACGTCGGCATCGGCCACCGAACGGAAGATCGTGGCGGCCTCGCCGACCTTGTCGGGAACCCCTACCACGGTGATCTTGGCCTCGCTGCGGTCGTGTGCGACCCCGGAGATGATCGGTTGTTCCATGTCGGGCTGATCACTTTCCTCGGTCGGGCTGGACACCCACGTGCCGTCGAACGTGGAGAAGCTGGAGCGCACGTGAATCGGCATGCCATAGCGTCGCGCGTATTCGACGCAGCGCAGGTGCAGAATCTTCGCGCCGCAGGCCGCCATCTCGAGCATCTCTTCGTAGGTGATCCGCGGAACCCGCCGAGCGTTGGCGACGATGCGCGGATCGGCGGTGAAGACGCCGTCGACGTCGGTGTAGATCTCGCACACATCGGCCTCGAGCGCCGCGGCCAGGGCAACCGCAGTGGTGTCGGAGCCGCCGCGGCCGAGGGTGGTGACGTCCTTGCTGTTCTGGCTGACGCCCTGGAACCCGGCGACGATGGCGATGGCACCGCTGTCGAGTGCCTGCCGGATCCGGCCTGGTGTCACGTCGATGATGCGGGCGCGGCCGTGTACCGAGTCGGTGATGACCCCGGCTTGGCTGCCGGTGAACGACCGGGCCTCGTGACCGAGGTCGCCGATGGCCATGGCCAGCAACGCCATGGACATCCGCTCGCCCGCGGTCAGCAGCATGTCGAGTTCGCGGCCGGAAGGCAGCGGCGAGACCTGCTTGGCGAGATCGAGCAGTTCGTCAGTGGTATCGCCCATCGCGGAGACGATGACGACCACTTCGTGGCCTTCCTTCTTCGTGGCGACGATGCGCCTGGCGACCCGCTTCACCGCGTCGGCGTCAGCAACAGAGGATCCACCGTACTTCTGGACGACCAGACTCACGGCACACTCCTCCCACGACGTTTCACTGCCCTTGGCAGTCTAGGCGAACCGGGCGCCATACCCCGAGTCGTCCGGATCTCGGAACGCCCGCCTCAGAGTTCGGCTTGCGCTGGTAGCGGGCCTTCCAGCACGTCGATGGCTTCGTCGTGATGGTCGAGGCGGGTATGCGCGATCAACGAGTGCAGCGCCCGCAACGCTGCTCCGCAGCTCGAACCCCACGAGGACAGGTAGGAGAACTGCCACCACCACAGCGCCTCGACCACCCGGCCGTCCCGGTAGTGCGACAGGCCGTGCAGCAGGTCGGAGGCGATACTGGCGAGGTCGTCGGACAGGCGGAAGCCGGTGGCTCCGCGGGCGGGGTCCACCGGGTCGACGACCTCCACGTAGGCGTCGACCGGATCGAGCAGGCCGGCGATCCGCTCACGCAACTCGTCGACGTCGGGATCCGGGCCCGCATCCGGCTCGAACCGTTCGACGGGGACGACGTCGCTGATGGCGCCCAGCCGACCGCCGGCCAGGCAGAGCTGACTGACCTCGAGCAGCAACATGGACAGCGTCGTGTCGGGGTTCTCGCCGCGGGCGATCTCGCGGATGGCGACCAGGAAACTCTGGATCTGGTCAGCGATCTCGGCCGCCAGATCGGTGTAGTCGTCGGCCGCACCGGGCCCTGTGGACCTCGTCTCAGTACTAGACATCAAGCAACCTCCGACCCTCGAACGCCCGCCCCAAAGTGACCTCGTCCGCGTACTCGAGGTCGCCGCCTACTGGCAGTCCACTGGCCAGACGCGTCACGCGCAAGCCCATTGGCTTGATCATCCGGGCGAGATATGTCGCGGTGGCCTCGCCCTCGAGGTTGGGGTCGGTCGCGAGGATGAGCTCGGTGACAGTGCCGTCGGCCAGCCGGGTCATGAGCTCACGTACGCGCAGCTCGTCCGGGCCGATCCCCTCGATCGGACTGATCGCGCCGCCGAGCACGTGGTAGCGGCCGCGGAACTCGCGAGTGCGCTCGATGGCGACGACGTCCTTCGGCTCCTCGACCACGCACAGGATCGCCGGATCGCGACGCTGGTCGAGGCAGATGCGGCACTGTTCGTCCTCGGCGACGTTGCCGCAGGTGGTGCAGAACCTGACCTTGTCTTTGACCTCGGTCAGGGCCGAGACGAGCCGGCGAACATCGTCGACGTCTGCGGCCAGGAGGTGAAACGCGATGCGCTGGGCACTCTTGGGCCCGACGCCGGGAAGCCGCCCGAGCTCGTCGATGAGATTCTGGACGACGCCTTCGTACACGGGTGCCCCCGGTCAAGAGCCGGGGCCGCGGGCGGGCCCGTCGTCGGAGTCGTCGTCGGCCTCGGAATCGGGCAGCTGGCCAGCTGTCGCGCCGCCGAACAACCCAGCCAGCTGGGACGGGTCGCCCCCGGTCCCGCCGAGCAGGCCCGCGACATCGGCGTTGAGCGCACCCATCTGCTCCTCAGCCCGGCGCTGGATCTTCGCGTGAGCGTCGCGGACCGCGGCGATGATGAGGTCAGCCAAGGTGTCGACGTCGTCGGGGTCGACGACGGAGCGATCTATCTGCAGATTCGTCAGCTCGCCGGTGCCGGTGACCGTGGCCTGCACCAATCCCCCACCGGCCGAACCGGTGGCCTCGGACTCGCTGATGTCCTGCTGGGCAGACATGAGCTGTTGCTGCATCTGCTGGGCCTGCTGAAGCAGGCGCCCCATGTCGATGCCTTCGTTTCCGGGCGGGAACACCACATGCCTCCTCGGACAGGCGTCTGCGTCGCGGGCACTCGCGGACGATGTCACTGCGAGCCTACGGCACGGCCGGGGCCGAACCGACCCCGCCGACCGCTATTCGTGCTCGATCTCTTCGATGACCGTGGCGCCGAGCGTGCGCTCGAGCAACTGGCGCTCGGTCAGGCCCGAATCGTCGAGGTCGGCGTCGTCGGGATCGGCACCGGAATCGTCGGCGGAATATGCCGTCGGTGCGGCCGGCGCCTCCGTGCGCGGCGGCGGTGCACCCGGCGAGTCCGGCGGGGCCGGAGTAGCGGCCGAGCCGCCGTTCTTGCCGCCGATCGGCCCGGAATCGGCCGCCGGTGGAGGCGGGCTGTCGGCTGCCGGCGGCGCCTGCCGGCCAGGGTCGGCGGACGGGTCGACGATGGCGTTGATCCGCAGATCGAGCAGGAGCACTTCCTTGATCGCCTGCTGCAGACAGGCCTGGAAGTCCTCGCGGCGCGCGAACGTGTCGCGCAGGGTGGGTTTGCGGAAGGCGAGCGTGAGCACACCGTCGGACACGTCGGCCACGGTGGACTCCTGCGAGATCAAGCTCCAAGGGGTCCGCTTGATTTCGCGAAGACGCACCAGGACTTCCGGCCACATCCGCCGGACGTCAGCCACGCCACCGGACGCCGGCTCCGCGGCGGACTGCGGCGTGGGGTCTGCGGCAGGTCGGGGTGCGGGTTCAGGAGCGGCGGGTGCGGGTTCAGGAGCGGCGGGGGCGGGTTCCGCCGGCTCCGGCGTCGGCTCGGGTCGGGCGGACGCTGGTGGCGGCTGCGATTCACCGGCTTCGGCTGCGGCAGCGGGTTCGCCACCACCGGCGAGACGGCGCTCGACGCGGTCGAGACGCGCCTGTACCCCGGAGACGGAATCGTCAGCCCCGGGGAGGAGCAGCCGGGCACAGACGAGCTCGAGCTGCAACCGCGTCGGCGTCGCGCCCTTCATGGCGGTGATGCCTTCGTCGACGACCGCAGCCAGGCGGATCAGATCCGACGGCCCCAACCGAGAGGTCTGGCCGATCATCCGCTCGACTTGGTCCGGTGGCACGTCCAGCAGCCCGGTCTCGGCGGCATTCGGCGCCGCGCGCAGGACGATCAGGTCACGGAACCGTTCCAGCAGGTCGGTCAGGAACCGGCGCGGGTCGTGACCGGAGTCCATGACGCGGTCGATCGCCGCGAACACCGAGCCGCCATCACCTGCAGCGATGGCTTCGACGACCTGGTCGAGCAACGCGGCGTCGGTGAAGCCGAGCAACCCCACCGCCAGCTCGTAGCTGACACCGTCCTCGCCGGCCCCGGCGATGAGCTGACCCAACACCGACTGCGCGTCGCGCGCGGACCCGGCTCCGGCCCGGGCGACCAGCGCCAGCGCCGCGGGCTCGATCGGCACCCCTTCCTGCTCGCAGATCCAGGCGAGGTTTTGCTGTAGCACCTTGGCCGGGATGAGGCGGAACGGATAGTGATGGGTCCGGGAGCGGATGGTTCCGATGATCTTGTCCGGCGCCGTGGTGGCGAAGATGAACTTCAGGTGCGCCGGCGGTTCCTCGATCAGCTTGAGCAACGCGTTGGCTGCGCCGGGACCGAGCTGATGCGCCTCGTCGATGATGTAGATCTTGAAGCGGGACGACACGGGCGCGAAATGCGCCTTCTCACGCAAGTCACGAGCGTCGTCGACCAAGCCGTGCGTGGCGGCGTCGAGTTCGACGACGTCGATGTTGCCGGGCCCGTTGGGAGCCAGGTCGGTGCACGACTGGCACGTCCCGCACGGCTCGGGCGTCGGTCCCTCCGCGCAGTTGAGAGACCTCGCGAGGATGCGGGCCGACGACGTCTTGCCGCAGCCACGCGGACCGGAGAACAGGTACGCGTGGTGGACGCGGTCATTGGACAACGCCCGGATGAGGGGCTCGGTGACATGCTCCTGCCCCACCACGTCGGCGAAGGTGCCCGGGCGGTACGTGCGGTAGAGCGCTAGCGACGACACCTTGCGAACCTTAGTCGTCCACGCCGACACCGCACATCCGCAGTCGTCTCCGGGTCATAGATCAGCCGCGCCGACAACCCGGCGAACAAGAAGGGACCCCTCGCGCACCCGGCAGAGCCCACGTACCCTTGCTGCCTTCCGGCCCTGGGGGAGTTAGGCGGGATACCGCCGCGCGAGGGGTCGGCTGTCAGTCTACGTGTCCGCCCGGCACGCGATGCAAACCGGCCTCGATTTCGACCATCGCCTCGTCGTCCGTTAACCTCTACGCGGAGGATTCGCCTAGTGGCCTATGGCGCACGCTTGGAAAGCGTGTTGGGGGCAACCCCTCGCGGGTTCGAATCCCGCATCCTCCGCCACGCTCACCAGGGCGACCCGTCAGCAGCGGTCACATCACCAATGTCGGCAACTCGACGGTCCGCCCTGGCCGCCCCGGGCGGACCGTCGACCAGACCTTCGACGCCGTCCAGGACGGACTACCGCTGATTTCTGGCATGAACCAGTCGAACCAGCCTCATCGGTGACAAGAATTCCTGCTGGTCGAAGAACCCGGCTGAGGTCACCATCGCCTCATCGATCTCGTCCTCGACTCGCCACCCGTTGTCGGCGAGCCAGCCCGTGACGAGCTCTGAGCTCGCCGAGCATCGCCACGGCTCACCGCCACGACCTGCAACGGCGGCAACCGCGTCCGCGAACTCGCGCCCCGCATCGTCACGTAACTCAGGCGCCACGTGGTAATCGAAGACGAGCGACGACCCCTCGGCAAGATCTGCGAGCTCGGCGAAGAATCGTCGACACAGGTCGGGTGTCAGGTACATGCTCACACCCAGCCAGACCACGCTGACAGGTCGGCTCAACTCCAGACCCGCAGCCTCGAGTCCGCGAAGATCGAATCCGTCTTCCAAGTCGGCGGAGACGTAGCGGGCCTCGTCGGCCAGGCCTGCCTCATCGAAGAGCTGAGCGCGCCAGGCCAGCACACCTGCCCGGTCGACGAGCCATACCTGGTCAGGACGCGGCTGTGGACGTCGATGACCGATGGTGTCGAGTCCGGCGCCGACCACGACAATCTGATCTGCGCCCATCCTCGAGAGCACGGCCTCCGCGTAGCGAGACCGCGCACAAGCGGACAACCGAGCCGCAGCGAGAACCGCTGCCTCCGGATGCGCTAATTGGTAGTCGAGCGGGGAATGCCCCTGCGCACGGCAGAGGCGCTCAGCGACTTCGTCGATCAGGATGTGCGGCTCTGCGTCCACGTGCGCATGCGCAGCACGGGCAGCGGCGGCGAACAGGGCAGTCTGACTGGGTTCTATGTGAGCTGTCACTTCAACTAATTACCAGTTTCAGACCCACGGATCTAGCCGGCGCGCCGATGCTCGGCACATCGAACCCGCTGATGGAACCCGAGCCTCACCCCCTAGGGGTGATGTGCGCGCGGCGCGTTGCCCGCACGTTGGGTTCACTCCTGCAGGCACGCGGATGGAGCATGGTCATGGCCGACTACCCGCCCATCGCCGATCACGGCCTCATCGGCGATCTGCAGACCGCCGCCCTCGTGAGCACAGACGGATCGATCGACTGGTTCTGCGCGCCGAGGTTCGACTCGCCCAGCATCTTCGGTGCCCTGCTCGACCAGCAGCGCGGTGGTCATTTCTGGATCCGGCCGAGCCAGATGATCTTCACCACCAAGCAGTTGTACTTCCCC
>NZ_DAHVSH010000138.1:0-2913 GCF_027324685.1 Haloactinopolyspora sp. | reverse complement strand
CGCCATGACCCTGGACGACGTGGTGCGCGGCAACCGTCGCGGCCCGTTGCCGCTGCGCTGGGTCTACATGCACATGCTGCGTGAGCTCGCCCAGCACTGCGGGCACGCGGACATCCTGCGCGAGCAGATCCGGTACGGAGTACCGAGCGCCTGACGGCCGGGCGTCAGCGCGATCCTGGACTCAGCGGGGGCTCGGTGTGCGCAGTTCGGCGAGGACCTCGTGTTCGTAGAAGGCGAAGAAGTCGTCCTGGTTCGGCCCGATCTGGTTGACGAACACGTCGTCGAAGCCCGCGTTCACGTACTCCTGCAACGCGTCGGCGTGACGCGCCGGATCAGGCCCGCACGTCACCGCGGAGGCGAGTTGCTCGACTGTCACCAGGCTCGCGGCCTGCATGATGTGCTCGGGGGTACGCAGTACTTGAGCGAGTTCCCCAGGCACGCCTTCGTTCGGCCACAACCGGTGTACGGTCTTCGCCGCCTCCTGCTCGTCGCTTCCGTAGCACACCTTGACCCCGCCCTGTTTCGGTTTACCCGCTCCCCCTGAGTCGTCGAAAATCCGAACGAGGTCGGGGTCGGGCGTGGTGCAGATGTAGCCATCGCCGATCTGTCCAGCCACTTCGGCGGCGCGCGGACCCAGCCCGGAAACGAACACCGGCGGCGGGTGATCGGGCAGCGTGTACAACCGGGCGTGCTCGACGGTGTAGTAGCGGCCGTGATGGGTGATCACCTCACCGGTCCACAGCTGCCGCATGACGTCGACGGCCTCGGCGAGCATCTCCAGCCGCTGCCGAGCCAATGGCCATGGAGCCCCGGTGACCTGCTCGTTCAACGCCTCACCCGAACCGACGCCGAGGACGAACCGGCCGTCGGCCAGGACCGCCGTCGTCGCGGCGGCGTGCGCGATGATCACCGGGTGCGTGCGAACCGTCGGGCAGGTCACCGCCGTCACGATGGGCAGGTCGGTCTCTCGAGCCAACACGGCCAGCACGGACCAGACGAAGGGACTTTCCCCTTGCTGATCCGTCCAGGGGTGAAAGTGGTCGGACAGCCACAAAGCTTCGAATCCGGCTTCCTGGGCTCGCTGGGCCTGCCAGATCAAATCGCGTGGGCCCCATTGCTCGCTGGCCAGGAAATACCCGAATCGCGTCACGGTTCCACCGCCTCAGCCCGGTGTCATTGACAGTTCTCCACCCCCGGTACCCGTGCGGGTCGGTGACACACGCACAGCGTGTGATCAGCACCGATCCGGGTAACCGATCTCCATCGGACGGACGTACCCGCACCTGGGCGGGCCACGGCCATGGAGGACGGCACATGCGACTCAAGCGGTGGGACCCCTCCAGCCCGGCCCTTCGTCGCCGTCGGCGTGGTCGCGGGTTCAGCTACACCGACGTCGACGGCGACCGGGTCACCGATGCCGAAACCCTCGACCGAATTCGCGCCTTGGTGATCCCGCCGGCGTGGCGCGACGTCCGCATCTGCCCATGGCCGCACGGACACCTCCAAGCTGTCGGCGTCGACGATGCCGGCCGCCGGCAGTACCTCTACCACCAGCAATGGCGTGCGCGCCGGGACCGAGAGAAGTTCGTCCGAGTCCGCGAGTTCGCCCAGCGGCTGCCTGCTGCCCGCGAGCAGATCGCGCACGACCTGCAGTCGCGTGGGCTCAACCAGCGCCGCGTCCTCGCAGCGGCGGCCCGGCTGCTCGACGTCGGCTTCTTCCGTGTCGGTAGTGAGCAGTATGCGCAGGACAACGGGTCCTACGGGCTGGCCACTGTCCTCGCCGGGCATGTCGACATCGGCCGCAACGGCGCGCTCACCTTCACCTACCCGGCCAAGTCGGGACAGCAGCGAGCACATTCCGTCGTCGACCAGGACGTGGCCCGCGTGTTGCGGTCCCTCCGCTCCCGACGTGGCCAAGACGAGACGCTGCTGGCCTACTACCAAGCAGGAACCTGGCACAACGTCACCAGCGACGACATCAACGCCTACCTGCGCGAGGTGTTCGGCGGCGACGTCAGCGCCAAAGACTTCCGCACCTGGCACGGCACCGTCCTGACCGCCGTCGCGCTGGCCACGACCGACCAGCCGCGCGCTAGCCGTACCGCCAAGCAGCGCGCGAAGGTCCAGGCCATCAAGGACGTCTCGGACTACCTCGACAACACGCCTGCGGTGTGCCGCTCGTCGTACGTCGACCCGGTGGTCCTGGACGCTTTCGACCGAGGTGAAACTGTGCATCACGCGCTCGGAGACGAGACCCTGGGCGCGGCGGGCGAATTCCGCCCCCACAGCGACGTCGAACAAGCCGTCCTCGACCTGCTGCGGTCCTGACAGCTCACCCGGGCCGGCGACCACGATGACGGCGCGAGGAGACCTGCCCATGCCAGAGCCGCTGCCCCCATGGCCCGCCACACCTCCGGTTCACGGGTCGGTCCGGCTGCGCGAGTTCGCTGACCACGATGTCTCCGTCGCCGTGGACATGGGCCAGGACCCCTACATCCCGCTCATCGGTAGCCTGCCGGCTCATCCGACCGCCCAAGAAGCTCTGGACTGGATCCAACGGCAACGGGGCCGGTGGGCCGAAGGTGCGGGGTTCTCGTTCGCGATCGCCGAAGCCGAGTCGGACCACGCCGTCGGCGCGATCGGGCTGTGGCTGCGAAACCCAGCGACCGGACGAGCCACGGCAGGTTACGCGATTTCTCCTGCTCATCGCGGCCGTGGTTTCGCGAGCGACGCCTTGCAAGCACTGACGACGTTCGCATGGACCATCCCCACATTGCACCGAGTGGAGCTGTACATCGAGCCGTGGAATCACGGTTCCATCCGGGTCGCGGAGGCATGCGGATACCACGAGGAAGGGCTGCTGCGCAGTCACCAGCAGATCGGTGACAGCCGGCGCGACATGCTGCTCTATGC
>NZ_DAHVSH010000112.1:0-3180 GCF_027324685.1 Haloactinopolyspora sp. | reverse complement strand
TCGCTCAGGCGGATCCCTTGGATCAGCGTCTCGAAGGTCATGAACGCGGAACTGACCTGTCCCGGCGTGAGCCCGTACGTCGAGAGCGCCGGGAGGTTCTGCACGGACAGGGTGAGCGCATTGCTCGACACACCGCCCTGGTTCACCGTGACCTGCACCGTTCCCGAGCTCGGCACGCCATTCAACAGGTAGATCGGCACCCCGACGCTCACCACGCCCGCCGAGGAGACCGCGAGTGCCGGCACGGTGACCGAATAGGCCTTCCCGTCCGAGTAGGTGACCGTCACGGCGCCGCTCGACGCCAGTCCCGCGGTCGAGAAAGTCTCGAGGGCGAGCGGCGCGGGACTGGTCAGGTCCGCGGACTTCAGCGTCAACGACGGCGACGAGGACGACGAAGAGGACGAAGACGAGGATGACGAGGCACTCGATCCGGACCCGCCGCCCCCGCCGCAGGCTGCCAGCAACAGCATGAGGCCGCCCATCGCCACCTGCCGCAGAACGAGACGCTGCATGCTCACTCCCGGGTACCGTGCTTGATGTTGACTCAGTCGAAGTTCCAGGCGGCCATGGTTTTCTCACCGTCCACACCGTCCACCTGAACGGTCACGCTGGCGGCCGTACCCGGACCGGAGTTGCTCGGCAGCGACACCACCGGAGAACCCAAGCAGGTCGTGGGCAGAGTGAGCGTGGCGCTCGTAGACGTCACGGCGATCGGCGCAGTCGGCTTGACGGTACAGTTGGCAGATCCCGTCCCGCTCACGACCCACACATTTCCAAACACCTTGATATCGGCGATCGGGAAACTGACCGGCAGCGCCCATTGGACGTTGAGGGGTTGGCCCAGTTGGGCCGCCGCCAATGCGTGGCTGGTCAGATTGGTGAAATTGATCGCTTCGGTGGTGTAACCGTGGATGGTCTGAGCCAGCGCCGGCACCTGTGCGCTCCCGTTCACAGCATATCCAACCGTGGTACCGACCAGGCCGGCGAGACTGGTGGACGCCAAGCCCATCGGGGGGCCGGTGTCGAACTGGCAGGTAACGGCGCCCGACGTGCCCTGGAACAGCGTCGTCTCCTCCTGCAGCGGATAACCGCTCGAGCCGAGCGTCACGGGGCTGCCCGCGCCCGTCCCGGTCACCGGGGTGACAGTGACCGACGGGGACGCGTAGACCGAGACGCTGGTGGCGTAGCTCGAGACGCAGGGCGCCGCCTTGGACGCAGCCGGAGCCTGGGCCGCCACGTACAGCTCCTGGTTCGTCTGCGGGGCGCCGCTCACGGTGTCCTGCGTATACGTCCAGATCTGCGCCCAGGTCTTGACCTGCTGCTGGTCGCCGTAGATCAACCAGTTTCCGTTGGATTCCTGCTTGAACAGCAGCCCGGCGCTGTTGCCATTGCCGATCACCTGCGAGCCGGTCACGCCCCCGGAGGTATACACCAGGGTGCCGGTGACCCCGATCAGGTTGTTGGTGCTGTCGTAGCTCTGCACGCGGGTCACCGCGAACGACTGGATGGTCGCCCCGGCAAGCGCAGTGGCGAACAACTGCGTCTGCTGGGCGCCATTCACGCCATCGTTGAGGTAGGCGCTGTCGAAGTACGGCGCGAGGTTCGCCGCCGTGAGCGCCGCACCCTGGGTATTGATCGTATTGGCAACCGCCGTCAGGGTGGCCTGCGCGGCCGAAAGCGCCGCCGCTTCGCCGGCGCTGGACGGGATCACCGCGGTCGTGACGATCGCGCTGGTCGCACCGCCGTTCGCGGAATTGCTGGTGGTGGTGCTCACCTGCGTGCTGCCGGCGCTCGCCGTGACGGTCGTCGTCTGCGTGGTGGTACTCGTCGTGTCGATGGTCAACGCGGCGGAGGTGCCGCTGCCGTTGTAGACAATGGGCTTGATCTGATCGAGCGCCGCGTCGAGTCCCTGGCCATTGGCGCTGAACGCGCCGGAGATCAGGTCGAGCCCGAGCGGGTTCACGCCCTGTTGCTGCAGCACCGGCTGCACGATGTCGAGCACCACCTGCTGGATGACCTGCACTTCCGCGACCGAGGGCGGCGGATTGGCCGCCGGGTTCGAGAAGGCCGTCGCGACGCTCACCGGCGAGCTTTGCGCGGCGTACCAGTCACGGACAATCAGGTCCGTCAGCGGAGTGATATTGATCACGGTCGGGCTGGCCTGGTCGCTCACGCCATAGAACGTCGTACCCGGCGCATAGCCGTTCGGCGAAGCGCCCGCCGTCACCACCTTGACGAGAAACGGCGGCGTCAGACCGGCGGTGCTCAGGCTGTACTGGCCGTTGCTTTGCGTCTGTGCGCTCACCTGCTTGCCGCTGCTGTCCACCAGGGTCACGGTGGCAGCGCCGATCGGACTGCCCGTCGCGGCCGTGCCGCTCAGATTGTTCGCGGCGCAACTGACCTGAATGTTGGTGACGTTGGCCGAGGAGACGGTGCCCGAGCCGCCGCTCACCGAGCAGGTGAATCCGGAGGGTTGCGCGCTGACCGTGACGGAGTAGCCGCTGCCGCTCGCCACGCTGGTGGGAAAGGTGAACGAGGCGGCGTTCGCCGCGGGCGAGACGCTCTGGCTGGCATCGGCCAGGGTCAGTCCGCCTTCGGTCAGGCCGCTGATCGTGCCGCCGTTGGTGTAGCTGCTGCTGCCACCGCCACCGCCGCTGCTGCTGGCGCTGGTGCCGCTCGAGCCGCCGCAACCGGCGAGCACCAGAGCCAAGGCACATCCACCGAACACACCGATACGGAATGTCGCGCGAGCCATGTCGAATCACCCCTGGGTCGAGAGTCGTGAAAAGAGAGCCGCCGCGATGAGCTCGCGGCCTCGTTATGCGCGGCAAGTTAGCCCGGGCCGGCGAGCGTCCGATAGAACGAAATTGCGCTCTCGACGGCGGTGCGACGGTGCTCACACCGTCAGGCGAGCGGGCCGGCGCCGCACGTGCCGCAGGCGTGCCGCGCGCTGGACCCGGTCCAGATCCCGGTGACAGGCTCCGATCGCAGAGCCGGACGGTAATGCTAAGATTCGAAGCGCGAGCGTCTCGGAGGTGGGGGTCATGGGAGCCGGACCTCCGACAGCGGGTATACCTGGAAGAAGATCACCCGGTGAGCGAGAGCTATACATTCGGTGCGTTCGAGCTTCGCGTCGACCGTTATGAGTTGCTGCGCGAGGGACGCCCGATCCGCATGGAG
>NZ_DAHVSH010000096.1:0-7571 GCF_027324685.1 Haloactinopolyspora sp. | reverse complement strand
ACGTCCTCCTGCCATGGCGCCCCCTCCACAGCTACTTCCACCCGGAGATCATGGTAAGCGCATGCCAGAGCATTTGACTAGTCAAGCATCGTCGCCTACCTGCTGGCCTGACTTGATGTCACAGTTGCGGCAACCGGCTCGGGTCGGGCGGACGGAGATGATCGAGGCCGGTGGGAAGCGGTTCGGCGTGGAAGATCGCCAGCGATTGTGTGCATCGCGACAGGGCCAGGTGGAGTGCGGTTCGGCCGGATTCGGCGATGATCTCGTCCGGCGCGACGACGGCGACGGCGTCGAACTCCAGGCCGGCCACCTCCGCGGGCGCGGCTACGGTGACGCGCTGGCCGCTAACGGCCAGGCGGCGGGTCGCGTCCAGCCGGCTGGGCGGGACGACCACGGCGACGTGGAAGCCGGTGCCGGCTGCGGCGGTGGCGGCGCGGACGGCGTCGGCGGTGAGTTCCGCGGCGTCGGTGGGCCGGATCAGCGGCCGGCCGATGCCGTCGCGCACGCTGGTCACCGACGTCCCGATGGGCTGGCGGCCGAGCAGGTCGGCGACGGGGTTGGGCAGTCGGAAGCTGGTGGTCAGGATGACGTGATGGGCGGCGGGCAGCGCGGATCCCGGCGCGGGTGGCAGATCACCGAGAAGGGTGAGTGACGGCGACCTGTCCGCGAGCGCGGCGAGTTCGCCCGGCGAGAGGGCGTGCGCTTCGTCGACGGCGAGGTGCCCGTAGGCGGTGTCGACGTCGTCGATTACGAGGACGTCGTCGGCGTCCAGGGCCGACAGGACGGCGGTGACCCGGCTACGCAGCGGGGCGGACGGTGCGACGTAGGCGATGCCGGTCGCGCGGATCTCTGGGTGACGGTGGGCGAGCCACGCGGCGCGGTGGAGTCCGGCCTGCGTCTTGCCGGTGCCGGGCCCGCCGCTGATGACGACCGGAGAGGCCGGGTCGGCGACGATGGCGTCGTACTGCTGGGCGGTGAGGGTGGCGGTGGCGGCGCGCATGGTGTCCGCGCGCCGCTCCATCTGCTCTCGTGCCGCGGCGCCGGTGCGGTCGTCGCCGTCGACGATCTCGTCGTGCAGCGCGGTGAGGCGGCCTGCGCGCTCGACGAACTGGCGCTTGAGCGTGACGGTCGACGGATCGGCTACGTAGAACGGCGCGGCGTGCCGGCTGTGCCAGGCGACGACGAGGGGCGTCTGGTCGTCGACGACGTCGCACCGGCCGACGTAGCGGCTCTCGCCGCCCTGATCGATCCGGCCGAAGATCAGCGGCTCACCGGCCGGGTCCGTGGCGCGCGCGTAAGCGCGGTCGAGAACGTCCTGTTCAACGGCCAGTTCGGGATGGGGTGCCACGGTCCTCCTTCTCGTCGCGCCGACTGTAATGGTCGGCGACAAGTCGAGTGTGATCGGGGCTGGGCACTTCGGTGGGCGGCTGTCCGGTTATCGAACTCAGGACAAATCGCCCACGTGTCATGGGTGTATGCCATCGTGAAAAGTGAGCGAACGGGGGACGCTCATGTACTGCGGACGTTGTGGTGCCCACCTGGAAGATCGGGCGCGGTTTTGCTCCGCGTGCGGCGCACCGGTCGGTCGTGACAGCGCGGAGAAACCCAATGGTCGCCGACGCCGGCGGGGGACCATCGCGATGGCGATCGTGGCCGGGGTGACCACGGCCGGGGCGTCGTTGCTGGCGTTCGAGGTTTTCGAACGCAACCAGCCCGACGGGCCGCGAGTGCAGGTCGCCCAGGACGAGGAGATCGGCGGATCGTCCCCGCCCGCACAGCCGCCCGGTGAGTCGCCTTCCGAGGAGTCCGTGGAATCGCCGGAGGGCGGAACGACCGCGCCGAACACCGACGACGTGCCGAGCTTCGTCGACCTGCACGACCAGGTAGCCAGCGGCGTACTGATGGTGCAGGCGTCGACGTGTGAGGGCACCGGCGTCGGTTCGGCCTTCCTGGTGTCCGGCGATCGCATCGTCACCGCCGCCCACGTCGTCGCGGAGGCCGCCTCCGTCGCCGTCGTTCAAGACGATGCCACGTACGAAGCCGACGTGGTGGGCATCGACTCGACCAACGACATCGCCATCCTCGAGACGTCCGTCGCCCTCGCCGGCCACGAGTTCCAGCTGGCCGACGACGAGGTCGCCGCCGGGGAGGCGCTCGCCGTCATCGGACATCCACAGGGTGCACCGTTGACCATCACGTCCGGCACCGTCTCGCGGGCCGACGATGATCTGTGGCCGGACTTCCAGGTCGACGCCAGCGTCAACCCGGGCAACTCCGGAGGCCCGGTCGTCCGGGCGGACGGCGACGTCGTCGGCATGGCCGTGGCCAAGGACGGCGAAGCCGAAGGGCTGGCGTACGCGGTACGCAGCGAGGTGATCGCCGAAGGCGTCACGGACCCGAACGCGCTGCCGGCGCCCGACGTCGCGGAGTG
Organism: Haloactinopolyspora sp.; assembly: GCF_027324685.1. Taxonomy (NCBI): domain Bacteria; kingdom Bacillati; phylum Actinomycetota; class Actinomycetes; order Jiangellales; family Jiangellaceae; genus Haloactinopolyspora; species Haloactinopolyspora sp. The sequence continues at coordinate 5,140 of NZ_DAHVSH010000096.1, read as the reverse complement.
CGACACGCCGCTGGGGCCGGATTCCGGTTCCGAACTGCCGGAGGTCCCCGCCGGTGACGAGCTGGAAGTCGCTGCTGCCGCGACGCTGGCGAACTACTTCGACGGCATCAACACCGGCGACTACGAATGGGCGTTTGAGCAGCTCTCGCCGCGACTGCAGGCCGGATCGTCGGTGGACTCGTTCGCTGAGGGTTTACTGACCAGCTACGACTTCGACTTCGCCGTTCACTCGGTGGAGCCGACGGACGACGGCGCCCTGGTGTGGCTGGAGTTCGTCAGCTTGCAAGCGGCGGAGTACGGGCCCGACGGCGAGTCGTGCACCCGATGGTCGCTGGACTACGAACTGGTGTGGGACGACGCCAGCTGGTTGCTGATCGATCGGGTGACCGGGCACGACGGCGCCGGGCACGCCCCCTGCACGTGAGTCACGTCAGCGGCCAGGTGTGGACGGGCTCGTTGGTGTGCATCTGGGCGCAATAGCGACGCAGCATCTCGCTCAGCGCCGACGATCGGTCGGCCCCGCTGTGCTGCTCTATCTCGTCCACCACGGCGGTCTGCCAGGTCGCGCCGGTCTGCCCGGTGACGCACCGCTGCTCGATGATCCCGAGTAGCCGTTCTCGCTCGTCGGCGTCCACGCCCCATCGTTCGAGCCCTTCGTGCGCCATCGGCAGCAGGAGCCGGAGCACCAGTTCGGTGGCCCGCACCCGGCCGACGCCGGGCCAGTACGCCATCGCGCCGATGCCGTCGCGCGCGGCGATCTCGAAGTTCTCTTTCGCGGCCGAGAACGACATCTGGGTCCAGATCGGGCGCTCGGCTTCGGCCAGCGTGCGGGTGAGGCCGAAGAAGAACGCGACGTTGGCCAGCACGTCGACGACGGTCGGGCCGGCGGGCAGCACGCGATTCTCCACGCGCAAGTGCGGCTTGCCGTCGACGACGGCGTAGATGGGCCGGTTCCACCGGTAGATGGTGCCGTTGTGCAGCGTCAGCTCGTCCAGGTTCGGCGTCTTGCCTTCGTCCAGGATGGCCAGCGGATCGTCGTCTTCACAGATCGGCAACAGCGCGGGGAAGTAGCGCACGTTGTCCTCGAACAGGTCGAACACCGAGGTGATCCAGCTGTCGCCGAACCACACCCGCGGCCGCATACCCTGCGCTTTCAGCTCCACCGGGCGCGGGTCGGTGGCCTGAACGAACAACGGGATGCGCGTCTCGTGCCACAGTCGCTTGCCGAACAGGTACGGCGAGTTCGCCCCCACGGCCAGCTGAATCCCCGCGATGGCCTGCGCGGCGTTCCAGTACGAAGCGAACGCCTCCGGGCCGACCTGCACATGGGCCTGCACGCTCGTGCACGCGCCCTCAGGCGTGATCGAGTCGGCGACCAGGGACAGCCGCTCCTTCCCGCCGATCTCGATGTGCAGGTCCTCACCCCGCGCGGCGAAGATCTGGTTGTTCAACAGGGCGTAGCGCGGATTGGCGCTGATGGCGTCGGCGGTGACGTGCTCGGGCATCAGCGTCGGCAGGATGCCGATCATCACCATCTGGGCTTTCGCGTCGGCGGCGCTCCGGTTCGCGGTGTTCAGGCTGGTCCGGATGGTGTCCTCGAACCCGGCGAACCCGCCGGCGGCGAGCACGCGCGGCGGCACGTTGATCTCGATGTTGAACTGGCCGAGCTCGGTCTGGAACCGCGGGTCCGCGATGGACGCGAGCGCGTCGGCGTTGACGTGCGCGGGGCTGAAATCGTCGTCGACGAGGTTCAGCTCGATCTCGAGACCGGTCAACGGACGTTCGACGTCGAACTGTGCATCACGCAGCATGCGGGCGAACGCGTCGAGGCAGCGGCGGACCTTCTCGCGATAGATCCGCCGGTCCTCACCGGTGAACTCGCGCGCGGCGACGTCCTTACCCATGGACACCACCTCCTCCGGTGCTGCATGGATCACGATACGCCGCGCTGCGGGGTGTTTGGAGTGGTTGGCGCTGTTGGATGGTGGGGTTGGTGGATTCGATGGTTGGTTGGTTTTAGGCGTCATAGCGCCCAAGATCAACCAACCATAAGCTCGGGGGCAGGTTTGGTGTTAGCCGGCTGGGAGCTCACCTGGTTGGGGCTCGCGCAAGCCGCGGTCGGTGAGTTGCTTGAGGTGCTCGAGCCAGCCCTCCGGGGCTGAGCGGAAGCCGACGGATTGGGTGGCGGAGAGCTCGACGGCTGCGTTGACGTCGGCGAACGTGAGGCCGCGAGCTTCCAACCACGCCGGGGCACCTGGGCTACTGAACTCGGGTGTCTCGTTGACGGCATAGACCATGTAGTCGGTGAGCCGGCGGTGCCCCCAGTGTTCTTGAGGGACGGCGAACGGGTCACCTGGCGGTGGCTCCGGCCCGAAGGCGTCGTACCAGATGTTGCGCAGCCACTCGTTGGTCATCCACTGCGTATCGCCCTCGGATGGGGGCGCGAATGACGAATCGCGAATGTGGGCCGCGAACTCATCGCGGAACGCGCGGTAGTTGCCCGTGGTGTCGTTGGCGAGCATCTCGGGAGCTTCCTCGCATGCCTCGACATAGAAGCTCGGTTCGTAAGTCGCCATCCCAAAACCGCTGGAGAAAAACGCTTTGAAGTTGCGGGATATGGGCATCATTCAAGATCCTCCAGGCGAATGTTGGCAGGGTGCGGCTGATCAACCGGAAAGCATGTCACGAGCTGCCAGGCAGGGCCAACGCGCTTAAACACGACGGTGGCCCCCGGGTCGATCCCTTCAGAGATCGGATCGAAGTTTGTGCCGTAGACGTGTGTGTTGCCGTTCTTCATGGCCAGCTTGCGAGCCGCAATCCAGTCTCTTTCCATCTCCTCCGTACTGGTTGCGGTGCCCCTGTAGCCAGATGCATCGCCAGCAACGAGACCTGCCGCGTCCGCGCTTACATGAATTCCAACACGTGTTTGTTCCTCTGCGAGGTTGGAGTTGAGGAATTCGTTGAGGTCGCCGTGGCTTTCATGTGCAACGCTCAGTAGAGCTTCGAGCGGCTTTGCCAGAGCCTCCACCGAAGTAAATCCTCCGGTCCTCGCGCCTGCCCAGTGCCTTGTCGAAACCGAGCCATCAGAATTGAGTCGCCAAGCGTTCTCTCCACGTGGGTCTAGGAGCCAGATGAGGCGCGCTAGTTGGTGCTCCTTGGGAATTTGGGGACCATGCCGTTCTGCTGCGTGACAACTTTCATTCTTGAGCAGCGCGATTGCTGCAGCGCGGTGATCCACGCTGGGCTCTTCCTCGTTCCGCTGCAGCACGTCGATGGCGGCCTGATCGGCGACAACACGCTCGATCCTCAGGCGACCGGCATTGTCGACAGTGAGTGTGATGCCGCCGTCCACGGATGCGATGAGGTCGCGGATGTACGTGCGAGCGAATCCGGCCGGAAACTGGTTGGCGAATGCGTCGACGTCGCGAACAGCGATGGTTGTGGGTTCCAGTGGCCCAAGAGCGACGTTGACGCCGTGGTAGGGAGCGAGCAACCCAAGTAGTTCGTGGACCTCAGCGAGGTACGTGCGTCGTCCGTCGCTCAGGGCACGGACGACGTTGGTCTCCATCTGTCCGCCGATCGCCAAGATCTGGTCCGTGAGGTCGTTAAGGCCGGGCACGCGGACGTTGACGAGCACGCGAGCGACGTCGTCGACCTCCTTACGAGCCTCGTGCCCGGCGTCGTCAGCGCGGCGCTCCAGCTCCACGCAGGTGCGAAGCAGGCCCTCGATCGTCGCGCGCAACTCGCCGCGCATGGCCGTGCCGGCGTTGTCTGCCATCCTTCACCTCCCTGCGCGGTGACAGGCGAGGATACCGGTCGTCACGTCGCCAGCGAGTGATCCGGTGACGGCGTCGCGCGGCGGATCGCTTCGAGACGTTTCGGCCACGACGCGTGGTCGCGGAACGGCGCGGCCAGCCAACGCAGCGGCCTCGGTAGCCGGCTGCCGAAATTGTCGTCGATCCAGGACGCAGCTTCGGCCGTGAGCGGCATGCCGATCGACGCCGCCAGAACGTCGTAGGTCAGTTCCTCCCGACGACGCAACCAGCTGTGCCACGCCAGCACCGCGAGCGCGCACGGGATCACGACGGGCAGCGCCTGCCACGTGGACAGCGAGAGGGCCACCTGTGCCGCGTTGAGCGCGATCACGGCGCCGACGTAGACGGCGACGATGCTGGCCCGGCGCCAGCGCCGGCCACGAGTGTCGAGGCGAGTCAGTCGGGCCACTTCGCGTCCGATGATCCCGCACGTCACCTCATACGGCTGGATAGCGACGTGGCGGGACAGGGCAAGCCGGAAGTGCTTTGGCGCACGCCGCCACAATCGCCAGTCCGGCCGGAAGCTGGTGATGTAGGCGGGGTCTCCGTGGGCGGCGCGTCCGCGTTCGAGTCGTTCCTCGGGGCACAGATGGACGACGTGGGGAGCGGTGACGCGCAAGGTGACTGCGGCATCGTCGGCGATGGCTTGCAGGCGCTTTGCTTCGGTCCACCAGGTTTCGTGGTCGTCGGCGTCGATGAGCGCGGCGAAGTCGGTGGTGTCGGTGTGCCACTGTTCGCCAGGCATGGCGCGTCGGACTCCTTCAGCGACATAGCGCTTGAGGCGGTCGCGGTAGCCGGCCGGTTCGGGGCGGTGGTGTTTGAGATCCGCGCTGGTGTTGGTGCCGCGCGCGGTCTTGAGTTGGCTGGGTGTCAGTTGCCGGGCACTACACCAGGTCGTCGTTTGGGCGTGCAGCTGACTGCCTGGAGGCGCGTCGTGCGTGGTCAGCGCGCGCATGGCCGGCGTCCACCGGGTGGTGCCCCAGTCGTCGCGTGTGACGGGGTAGGGATCGCCGGGCGCGGGGTCGGGGCCGAAGACGTCGAACCACAGGTCGCGCATCCACTCGTCGTTGGCCCACTGTGGGGTGTCCAGTGTCAACGGTCGATGCGACGACGAGCGGATGCAGCGGGCGAGATCGTCGCGCAGTTTACGCATGTGGTCGGGCAGCTTGTTGGCCGCGATGAGGCGGGCGGTGCGGGCACAGAAGTGCAGGTACTCCTCCGGGGCATGGCGTTGCATGAGCTGGATGAAGTGGATTCGCCGCCGGTAGTCCTCGTCTGGTGGCACGGCCGCCTCCTGGGTGTGGCTCGCGTGGGGTGAGTCGTCC